>CACXQO010000001.1 GCA_902769815.1 uncultured Bacteroidia bacterium
CTCATGCCTTACTACTCGATGGGCCGCGAACTGTACAGTTTCACCACCTTTGAATACTTCGAGCCTGTCCGCTTCTGCTGGCATGGACCTCGCACCGAGCCTTGGGTGGTGATTCACATCGGACCGGTAGTGCGCTACTATCACCGTCCCGGCTCCTACCGCTACTACTACGACGGTTTCCGCCCGCCGATGCCCGTTGGCCTCGGAATGCCGCCCCCGATGGACCCGATGCACCACACCTACGGCTATCACCACAACAACGGAGGCTACCCCGCCACCCACGAGTGGAACAACAAGCCCGAGCCGAAGCCCAACAACAATACGCCTGCACCTACTGCAACGGTCAGGCCGAAAGCCAACGGCGGCAGCATGAGCCACGGCAACAGCAACTCGTCCGCAACCAACAACGGAGGGTCGAGCAGCAGCGTCAAGCCAAGTGTGCCTTCGGGCAACGGCAGCAGCAGCGGTCGCACTGGAAACAGCGGCAACGTAAGCCGCCCGAGCAGCAACAGCCGCCCCAGCGGAACGACCACCAACGCAAGCCCACGCACAGGCAAGACCAACTCAGGCAGCCGCGTGAACAAAACGAGCAGTAGCAGTCGCCCCAGCGCAACCGGCAGTGCCTCAAGCAGTGGAAATTCCTCCAGAAGTTCAAGCGGCTCAAGCAACTCTAGCTCCGGCAGAACTGGAAACGGAAGGAGATAAGAAAAGAATCGAAACACAATTAAAACGGCGCGTTCCTCAAGGACTTGAAACTGACCGACACCCCCAAGTAAATGTTAAACTGTGGGTGTCGGTCGTTGTCTATCCAAGGAACGCGCTTAAGTCATTGGAAGTCACAAGGCCGAGGTGCTGATTAAAATTACTAAAAATTGAAACTCTTATTTCTATTTTTTGTAATTTTGCGACTTATATTTGTTGGTCAAAATCTGCAATGGGTTTTGGTCTAATTGTTTTGTATTCAGCCACTTGCCAATCGCATGGTGTGAGTGACCTTGCGGAGCTGTAATTGGTTTTAAAGTAAAAACACGCCACTTTATGCACCAGATTCTTGTCACTGGAGCCGCTGGCTTTATCGGAGCCAACCTCGTCAAAAGGCTTTTGCAGACGGAAAAAGACATTCTTGTGGTCGGCCTCGATAACTTGAACGACTATTACGACCCTAAGTTGAAGGATTACCGTTTGGAACAACTGCAACACATTGTGCAGCAGTCCAATAATGGCTGGACTTTCGTCAAAGGCAACCTTGCCGACAAAGCCCTTATCGACAGCCTCTTCGAACAATACCAATTCAATGTGGTGGTGAATCTTGCTGCCCAAGCCGGAGTAAGATACAGCATCGAGAACCCTGACGCTTACATTGAGAGCAACATCATAGGCTTTTACAATATTCTGGAGGCCTGCCGTCATCATCCCGTGGAGCATTTGGTGTATGCCAGTAGTAGTAGCGTCTATGGCGGCAACAAGAAAGTCCCTTTCAGCGTGGACGACCCCGTTGACAATCCCGTGAGCCTTTATGCCGCCACCAAAAAGAGCAACGAACTCTTTGCCCATTGCTACAGCAAACTTTACAATATTCCCAGCACGGGTCTTCGCTTTTTCACTGTCTATGGCCCTGCCGGAAGACCCGACATGGCTTACTTCGGCTTCACCAACAAACTCTTGAAGGGCGAAACGATACAAATTTACAACTACGGCAACTGTCGCCGCGACTTCACTTACGTTGACGACATCGTGGAAGGCATAGTCCGAGTGATGGCCAAGGCACCTGAAAAGAAAACGGGAGAAGACGGTTTGCCCATTCCGCCTTACAAAGTATATAACATTGGTGGTGGGCAGCCAGAGAACCTGTTGGACTTTGTGCAGATTCTGCAAGAGGAACTGGTGAGAGCAGGTGTGTTGCCGCAGGACTACGACTTCGAGGCGCACAAGCAACTTGTCCCCATGCAGCCCGGCGATGTGCCAGTGACATACGCCGATGCCACAGCTTTGGAACATGACTTTGGCTTTGTGCCGAAGATAACCCTCCGCGAAGGATTAAGATCCTTTGCTGAGTGGTATAAAGAATACTATAAACCATAAACACTAAAAGAAACCTCGAATAACTGAACAATTCAAAATCAATTAAACAATAATACAAAAAAAACTATGATTAACGTTGGAATTATCGGATGTGGCTTCGTTGGAGGAGCCTTGAAAGATTGGTTGGAACACAACAACCCAGAGTGCAAACTTTTCATCAGCGACCCGCCAAAGGGGTACAATGATGATTTGAGCAATATTGACATTGCATTCTTGCAGATACATGTCCCTACAGAAGAAGATGGCACACAGGATTTGCGTCTTATGAAGGAGTTGATTACCAATCTTCCTGATGTGCCAGTGTTTGTTCGTACCACCATCCTTCCGGGTACAAGTGAAAAACTTTCACGCGAAACGGGCCATCAAGTATGCTATATGCCAGAGTTCCTCACCGAGCGCACACACATCGAGGACTTCAGGAAGCAGACTATGGTGTTCACTGGGGCGCACGACTTGCTCACCAAGGTTTTTGTCGGCAAGAAGTTCACAGTTATGACCCCGTTAGAGGCCGAACTGACCAAATACATGCACAATGTGCCTACTTCAACGCCTGCCGCGAGTATTGCGAGCAGATGGGTGCCGACTGGCGCAAGGTGCATACTGGCGTGCTTCTCTCCGGCTATATCAACGACACTCATACTTATGTTCCTGGTCCCGACGGCAAGTTCGGCTATGGCGGCAAGTGCTTCCCCAAGGATGTCAACGCCTTCGCCAAGATGACCGAGGGAACGCCTCTTGGAACGCTCTTGGAACACCTTCATGAACTTAATGTTCATTTCAGGGGAGTGGAGGAGCATATATAGTACCTAAAATTGAATGAAAAAAGTCCCAAAGCATATTTGTGTGCCAAGGGACTTCTTGCCTTTTATATGCTTTTATTTATTACTTTCTATCTATGCTCAAAATCCTAACTTTCGGTGTCTATGATATGCTCCATATCGGGCACATCCTTCTTTTCAAGCATATCAAGGAGCGTTTTCCCGGCCAAGAGTGCAGGCTCATCGTGGCTGTGCAGGACGGCGATTGCATTTTGAAATACAAGCCGGGTACAAAGATGGTCTATTCCACCGAGGAGCGCATATTCATGGTAAGCGCCGTGCGTTGGGTGGACGAGGTGGTGATTTACAAAGATGTGGATGTTGATATTCAGCATATTGATTTCGATGTCTTTGCAAAAGGTCCCGACCAGCAACATGCAGGCTTTCAACGGGCAGTGGCTTGGTGTGAGGCGAATGGCAAGCAGGTGGTGACCATTCCAAGGACGGAAGGCATTTCTTCGACGATGTTGAGGGAGTATAGTAAGGTCAAGTAAATGAACCACGTCGTTATGCAATCCACTAATTAAGCTTGCGAAGGATTGTTTTTTATCATAACAAAGAATAATTTGGAATAATATTTGTATCTTTGCGCATTGTAAGGAAATAAGATATGCTTGGAATTAAGTCAAATAGAGAACCCATCAAAGGTGTTTTCGCCAAGAAGTTGCGCGAACAGATTTCTTGTGATAGTTCGAAAATTGATGCATATCACGATAAGGAATATAGCGCGATTCCTTTTTACGAGAAATGTGGCTTCTTTGCATTGCAGGAGTTTTCCGAGGAATATGACTCATTGCGAATGGCATACAGGGTATAATCAGTTTTTAAGATAAGATTCTTAAAAGCAAGCATTTTTTATGGCTAAACAAAATAGCTTAAAGCAAAAAGCCGCCGCAGGCATGGTGTGGACGGCGTTGCAGAAATACTCGACGATGATTATCCAGTTCATCTCGGGTATTATCCTCGCACGACTGCTCACGCCGTATGACTATGGATGCATAGGTATGCTTTCCATTTTTATGGTACTCGCTGAAACAATCATAGATGGTGGATTCGGATCAGCATTAATTCAAAAAAAGAAACCTACACAAATTGATTATTCAACGATATTCTATTGGAATATTGGCATGTCCGTTGTAATGTATGCCGTTCTATTCTTTTCTGCACCAGCTATTGCTCGATTTTACAATATACCTTTGTTATCTAGTGTTTTACGCGTGCAAGGTCTTGTCGTTTTTATTTATGCTTTCAACATTATTCAGCAAAACCAATTACGCAAGAAGCTAAACTTCAAACTGCTTTCCATCGTTACCATTACCACTTCTCTTGTTTCATTGGGCGTTACCATCTTCATGGCATATAAAGGATTTGGCGTATGGGCATTGGTGGCGCAAAATCTTATTACAGCCGCTATTCCTGCTTTAGTATTTTGGTTTTATGTAAAGTGGCGTCCTATTTGGGCTTTTTCTTGGGCATCATTTAAGGAGTTGTTTAGTTTTGGCTTCTATATGTTCCTGACAAATCTTCTCAATCATTTCGGGCAGCAGCTTCAAGGACTTCTTATAGGAAAAAAGTATAACGCTGCTACAATGGGATATTATTCCAAGGCACTTGGTACTGAAAAGTTAGCTAGCAGGTCTATCAGCAGTGTGATGATGCAGGTCACATATCCTCTTTACGCTGAGGTCCAGGACAACAAGCAACAATTGGTGAATATAATTAAGCGTATAACCATGACGATATCCTACATCATTTTTCCAGCGATGTTTATCTTGTTGCTCTGTGCTAAACCTATTTTCCTCTTGCTTTATTCCGACCGCTGGCTACCAAGTGTTCCTTATTTTCAGGTAATGTGTCTTGGAGGTCTGGCAGCTTGCCTCCAGTCGGTTAACAACAATGCCATTGCTGCTGTTGGCAAGAGTAAGGAAATGTTTGTCTGGACAGTCATTAAACGTTCTATAGGTATAGGCCTGATGATAGGTGGCTTGTTCTTTTTTGGCATGAAGGGATTGTTGGCAGCAGTTGTAATAAGCACTTGGTTCTCCTATTTTGTAAACATCTGTCAGGTGTCAAAATATATCGGATATAAATGGAGTACCCAATTATTGAATCTTCTTCCAGTGACTGTTGCATCCACCATTTCAGCTGTGGTTGCCTACGGCGTTGGAGCATTGCTCCATCTGTCTGTCTATTCTGATGGCATAGTAAAATTCGCCGTGTATCTGACAGTATATCTGGCTTGGTCATTCATCTTCAAACCAGAGGCATTTACCTATTCCCTCACAATCATAAAGCTCGCGATTAATAAGTTCAAACGTAAGCTACGTAAGCATTAAAACCAAATTACCCAATTATACAAAATAAGATTTTAGTCATGATAAAGCTCTTTTTAAGCCAACTGTTTAATCGAATTGCAAGGTTTTTTCTTTTCCTGCAGGCAAAGATCCTCCTGAATCATGGAAAAGACTATAAATTTTTTGAACATATCATGGATCCTTCGTGGAATTACAAACCTTACAGGCATAAATACAATCCTTATTTCTTGAAGTATGGTTTCAAGTATTCCATCATGGAAGGTGAGTACTATAAGCAAATGACAGGCGTAGAGTCCGATTTGTATATTCCTCAGACGTTTTTCTTCTATTACCTGTGCCCGTTCCTGAACCAAGCAGGATATCAGCAAGATAAAAATCTGTTCAGGAAACTGCTGGATGTCAGGAATTCTAAAATGGATATTATCATGCCGTTTCAAGTGATATATAATCAGGGAGGTGTATTCTATGATTCTGATGGAGAGGCTTGTTCAAAGGAAGATGCCATCAAACAAGTTTTGAATTATTCCAAGGATATTATTGTAAAACCGTCCACCCAAACGAAATGGGGGAAGGGAGTGGTTCTTTTACCTGCTGAAAATAGAACCGCTGATGTAGTCAGGCACTTGTTTGATGAGTATAAGATGGATTTTTCTTTTGAAGAGAAAATGGTTCAGCACTCAGATTTGGCATCTTTTAATCCTACATCTTTGAATACAACCAGAATAGTAACGTATAGAAAGCTGAATGGAGAAATAAAATTCTTATATGCTCTTCAGCGCTTTGGCGGCAAAGGTGCTGTCGTAGATAATGTGTCGGCTGGCGGTGGCATGGTTTATCTGTCGGAAGATGGTTTGGTAGACAGGACCATCAAGAAACTCAGAAGCCTTAAATTTGAGAAACTTCCAGATGAAGCTGTGAACAGGGTTCCATATTTTCAGAAAATGAAGGAAACAGCACTTTATTTACACACCAAACTACCCAGTCTAAATTATATTGGCTGGGACATGTCTGTTACTCAGGAAGGCCTTCCCGTCTTGATAGAATATAATACTCGCCCCGCAGCTGAAGGCAAACAGCTTACTTTTGGGCCAGCCTTCAGTAAAGAAGATTTGGATGAGATTATGCCTGAAATTGCTAAGTGGAAATTGAGCTATGAATGTTGCCCGATGATCTCATTCTCTGGTAAAAAAGGATATCAGGGACGTATTAGTGTTTAACGATAGAAAATCATAATAGAAACAAAGATGAAAGACTCATCAATCCAAATCATAGAAAAGCCCGAATGGGTGTCATGGGATGATATAAAGCAATGCTTATATGAAGCCCATTCGGTTAACAGGGCAAAAGGAATAAGCATGGCTCATTATCAATGGCCTGCCGAAAAAATACAAGATTCATTGGGCGAGAATGGTTTCATGCTTGTAGCCTTGGATGGTGACAAGTTGGTTGGAACCGCCGGTATAGGAGAAAAGTTTGGAAATAAATGGTATGCGAACGGACGTTATGCATACGAATGCTATGCGAGTGTGCTTCCTGAATATGCGGGGAAAGGGATATACAAGATGCTGGAGATAAGAAGAGAAGAAAAAGCAAAAGAAGAAGGATACGATGTGCTGATTGGAGATACCCATTCAAAGAACACTCATCGTATAGAAATTGCATTGAAGAATGGATTCCGATTGGTACGATTTTTCAGGGCGGCAAGCAAAGACCATTACAGTGTAGTTATAGTGAAATGGTTGAACGGATGTCCTTATTCATCATTTTACTGTTGGATAAAATTTGAGGTATCCAAACTTCAAGCTTTAATACGTTTCCCTTTGAAAAAATAGTATGGAGCAAGAACATAACATAATCATTGTCGGCGACCTGTTCCCTACCGAACAAAATGTTTCATTCTTTTCAAAGGGAGACATTGACTCGTTGTTCGGAAAAGAAATAACGCAATTGTTTTCTGGCGCAGATTTCTGTGTATGCAATCTTGAAGGAGCCTTGACCGACCATCCCGACAAATGCAGAAAAACAGGCCCCGTTAAAGTGGCAGCAACCTCTTCTGTTGAAGCATACAAGAAATTGGGAATAGACCTGTGCCTATTGGCAAACAACCATGCCACTGATGGTGGACACCAAGGCATGGTAGATACGATGCGCATTTTGGATAATGTCGGAATCAAGCATATCGGTGCTGGTAAGAACCAAAACGAGATTGTTCGTTTTATTGCTCAGGAAGTTGGTGGGCTGAACATCGGTTTCTACAACGTCAGTGAAACTATGTATAATAAGCCTACAAACAATACTGCGGGAGCTTGGTTGTATGACGAATATGTGGTTTGTCGCGAGTTGGAACAGTTGAAGAAACAATGCGACTATTTAGTGGTGTTATATCATGGTGGAATTGAAAAGTTCAACTATCCATCGCCGGAGACGAGAAAACGCTTTCATCGTATGGCTGATTGCGGTGCGGATATGATTCTTGCTCAGCATACGCATTGCATCGGTTGTGAGGAATATTACAATGGCTCGTATCTGCTTTATGGTCAAGGTGATTTCTTGCTCAAGAACTTTGCTCCAGGACTAACGGATACAGGGCTGATTGTTGAATTAGTCATTGAGAACGGGCAAGTTCAGATCAAAAAACACAAGGTTAAGTCTGTTGACAACCTCTTTGTGCGCTATGATGAGCAGCAAGATATGTCTGAATTCAATGCACGTTCAAATAAAGTTGGAGACGAGGATTATGTGTATCAAGAATTGCAGAAGTTCTGCGACAAAGAGTTGCGTTTATATCTTACTGCTTTCAAAAGCCCGTCAAAGCTTAGGCTGAGATTGAAAAGATTTTTCCCGAAAGCCTATAAAAAATGGCTATACCAATACAACGAAAGGGATTTGATGTTTGCGCTTCACACCTTACGTTCGGAACAGAACCGAGAAACGGCAATTGTGGGAATTGAACATTTGTTGCATATATAGTTTTGTAAACAATGACCCAAAAAGTAGTAATCATAGGACACGGATATTTGTCTCGGCTGAGTCTTGTTCGCTCGGTTGCAGAGATAGGCTGCGATGTTACGCTCATAGTGATGACTTCGCAGTTTGAAGGGAAACAACCTTCTCAAAAGCCCATTGACTGCTACAGCAAATACGTCAGCCATTATTACTTTTGCCTCAGAAAAGACAAAGACGCTTTGGTTTCATTGTTGCTTGACAAATGTGCAGACCCTCTCCAAAAAGTCATCCTGATTCCCGATGGTGACGACGTGGTCGCCACCATCGACAATAACAAAGACAGATTAAAAGAGCATTTCCTGTTTCCTCATGTTGCCAAGGAGCCGTCATCGATGGAGTATTGGATGGAAAAGACCCACCAAAAACAATTGGCAAAGGAAATCGGCTTGAATGTGACCAATGCCACCATTGTTGAGATTAAGGATGGACAATACACCATCCCTTCCGATTTGCAATATCCCGTTTTTCCCAAGCCTTTGGCTACCATGAATGGAGGCAAGGGTGGTATGAGGCGTTGTGACAATCCGAAGGAATTGTCGAAAGCATTGGATTATATCATCGACACACGAAGCAGGAATACCAAGGTCATGGTGGAGGATTACAAGCAGATTGAGACGGAGTATGCCTTGCTGGGGTTTTCGGATGGAAAAGAAGTCGTTATCCCGGGCGTGCTACAGTTTTTGGCCGTTTCAAAGGCGCATCCAGGCATTGCGCTGCAAGGCAAGGTTGTTCCTGTGGCTGGTTTTGAAGAGTTGGTGGAAAAGTTCAAGGAATTGGTGTTGCGGATAGGCTTTGTCGGTGTGTTTGATGTTGATTTCTTCAAAAGCGAAGGCATCTTCTATTTCTGTGAACTGAATCTACGTTATGGTGGTTCTGGCTATGCCATCACCAAGATGGGTGTGAATCTGCCTGCCATGATGGTGAAGTACTTTTATGGTGAGTCTATTAAAGTCATGAATAAGTCCATTATAAAAGAGGCCGTCTATGTGAATGATAGGATGTGTATGGATGATTGGAACAATGGAAGTCTTTCTTTAAAAGAATATAAAAGATATCTAAGAACCTCGGACATTCGCTTCATTTGTGACGACCAAGACCCGCTTCCCGAAAGAAGATATGAGAGAGAATTCAGAAAGAGGATAGTGGTGAATGCCATTAAGAAAATGATAAGGAAATAATAAGGAAAAGATTTTAGGTATCTGAAAACTTTGCAGCCAAATGTAGAGACGCCACAATGTGACGTCGCTACGCAAATGCCAAAATTACCGTAGTAATATAGAAGTGTAAGAAAGTACTATTGAACAAAAATTGTGCCTCTGTAACTATACGTTTAATTGTTTGTCATTATGGGTATCTATATTAATAAAGGCAACGAGGGTTTCAGGCGAATCCGTAACAGCGAATACGTTGACAAGTCGGGCTTGATAGCCATTGTCAACAAGACACTTTTTACCGAGCAGAGCTTCAGTTGTGTCACTCGTAGCCGCCGCTTCGGTAAGACGATGGCCGCAAAGATGCTTTGCGCCTATTACGACAAGTCATGCGACTCGCGCAGTCTATTCGCCGATTTGGAGATTGCCAGTCATCCTTCCTTTGAACAGCACCTCAACAAATATCCTGTCATTTCCATTGATGCGGGCTTTTTCGTCAGTATGCACAGAAACAAGTCTGTTATTGAGGCGATGAACACTGACATCATCAGGGAAGTGAATAGTGTCTATACGAATGTGCCTGTACTTGAGGAAGATGACTTAATGCAATATCTGATACGAGTCAGCCTCACTACGGGCGACAGGTTTATCTTTATCATCGACGAGTGGGATGCCGTCTTGCGCGAATGTGGGCAGATGATGTTTGACGACCGGCAGACAATCACCGACGTCTATGTTGACTGGCTGCGTCACATGTTTAAAAGTGAGCCTGCCAACCAAGTCTTTGCAGGTGTGTATATTACTGGCATCCTGCCTATCAAGAAATACAACACGCAGTCGGCACTGAACAATTTCATAGAGTATTCTATGGTGGAGCCAAGAAGGATGGGCAAATACTTCGGCTTTACAAAAGACGAGGTGAAAGGTTTGGCAGCGAAGTACGACATGGATTTTGGAGAGCTGGAAAAATGGTACGACGGCTATCAGATCGGTGATGAAATGTCGATGTTCAACCCCAACAGCGTCATACAAGCTGTTGGCATAGGTCGCTGCCGCAGCTTCTGGGCTTCCACAGGGTCGTTTGATGCCGTCACATCCTATATTGCCATGAACTACGACGGACTGAAGGATGACATCATCTGCATGCTTGGAGGAGGACGAGTGAAGGTTGACCCTACTGGTTTCCAAAATGACCTTTCCGTGGTGCGAAGCAAAGATGACGTGCTGACCGTCCTCATCCATTTGGGTTACCTTTCATTCGACTGGAGACGCAACGAATGTTATGTCCCAAATAAGGAAGTGGAGGGGGAACTGGTGAATGCCGTCAAGAACAACAAGTGGGAGGAAGTCGTCAAATCCATCAACTTGTCTGAACGCCTGCTTGAGGCAACCCTGCGTGGCAACAGCGACTATGTGGCCAAGGCATTGGATGCAGCCCATTCGGAGCACACCAGCATCCTCTCCTACAACGACGAGAATTCGCTGGCCTGTGTCGTCAGCCTGGCCTACTACTATGCCCGCAACGACTATCATATCCATCGTGAGTATCCCACGGGTGAAGGCTATGCCGATATAGTGCTCATACCAAGAAAAAATGTCGAATCGCCAGCGCTGGTCATCGAACTGAAATATGACAAAGACACAAAGGCCGCCATCAGCCAAATCAAGGAAAAGAACTACCCTCAACTGGTGGCTGACTATACAGGTGACATCTTGCTCGTAGGAATCAATTATGACAAGAATACCAAACGGCACGAATGTCGGATAGAGCGGATGATTATTAACGATAATACGGTTTTACATGGAAAAGAAAAAGCTCCTCTATGAGGTATCGTACATCCGCCCCATAGTTATTTTTCTGTTGGTGGTGTCCCATTTATTTACAAAATAAAAATGAAACACAAAGTCGTCCAAAAGGAAACGCATAATAATACAGATTTTTCATGTCGCAAAGTGTCATAGTCATAGGCAGCAATCCTGCCACCCGATTGTCGCTAATTCGAGCCGTTGGAGAGGTGGAAGGGTGTAGGGTGACCATTGTCAATATGGTTTCTCGACTGCCCGACAAACCTTTCCGTACCATTGATTCTTATTCGAAATATGTTGACGGCGTGTTGTTTGCCAGAAAATTTGACGCGGATGGATTGGCCAATTTATTGCTGGGCAAATGCCAAGATGAAATAGCAAAGCCTATCGTCATGTCCATTGATGACGACTCGGCATGTTTGGTTGATACCATTCAGGACAGGTTGCGCGGCAAGTTCTTTGTGCCTCACATACAACATCGGGCAGGAGCCATTGCGCATCTGATGGACAAACAGGTTCAAAAAGAATTGGCCAAGCAATTTGGGTTCAATGTTGCCAAGTCATGGCCTATTGATTTTAAGGATGGTAAATACGAAGTGCCCGAATCGGTAACCTTTCCTTGTTATGTCAAGGGACGGCTTAGTTACCATAGTGCCAAACTGCATCAAAAGAAATGCTCAACCGAAAAAGAATTGACGGAATGGCTGAAAGTTATAGCCAAGGAAAACCCTTCCCCGATGTTGATTGAGGAGTTCCTTGACATTAATAAAGAGTATGGCATCATTGGTTATAGCGACCCAAAGAAGGTGGTCCTTCCTGGCATAGTGGAGCTGCTTGATGGTGGGCATGGCGGACACAAAGGAGTTTCCGCTTTCGGTCGGGTGAATGACTTTGCCTTGAATGAAGAATTGAAACCTCAAGTGGAACAGTTGATGAAACATATCCAACTGACTGGTATGTTCAATATAGATTTCGTTGAAGCGAATGGGAAATGGTATTTTGTGGAATTGAACGTCAGATATGCTGCATACGGCTATGCCGTTTGCAGAGCAGGAGTCAACCTTCCTGCTTTCCAAATATATGGCTGCTTGGGGAAAGACGATGTTGAATTAAACACCCAAGTAGCAAGAGGGTTTTGCTATGTCAACGAGAAGGTGGCCTTTGATGATATAGTTGGAGGCTATAGGTCTTGGAAGAATTTCAGGTCTTTGGTAAAACGTGCCGATTGCTGCATGATTCGGCAGGATGACGACCCTCAGCCTTATCGTCAATTCAGAAAAGGAATGCCAATTATTTATTTAAAATTAATAATAAAAAGACTAATCCATTGGAACAAATAAAAAACCATTTATGAAAAAAACGCCTATTACACTTGAAGAACGGAAGCAAATACAGCTGGAAATGTTGGATGAAATAGATTCTTTTTGCAGAGCTCATGGTATTCGCTATTCTTTGGCGTTTGGTACTTTATTGGGTGCTATTCGGCACAAAGGGTATATTCCTTGGGATGATGATGTGGATATTATCATGCCTTTACATGATATGTTACAATTTAAGAAAGAATTCAAATCAAAAAAGCTGAAATATTGTGACATTGATTCAGAACCAGATTATGAGTATAGTTTTTCTAGAATTTGTTACCTGCCAACTTACAGCAAAAAAGGTCTAATTGTAGAATCCTATGGTATCAGTATCGATTTGTATCCCGTTGTTGGATTGCCTAAGACAGTGGATGAAATAAATGCTTTTTTTCTTCAAGTTGATGCGATATGTACAAAAAGAAAGAAGATGATTATCTGGAAAAACAGAATAATACGACGGTTTCCTCTAAAAACAATACCGGGTTTTCATAATTATATGAGAAAATTTACCAAGATGGTTAATTATAGTTATCCTTATGATAATTCAAATTATAAATTACATGCAGGTCGCATCGTTTGGGATAATGTATTTGACTTTGATGTTTTTAGTAACATGATAGAAGTGGATTTTGAGGGACATAAATACATGGCACCAGCTGAATATCATAAGTATTTATCGCATTGCTATGGAGATTATATGAAATTGCCTCCGGAGGAACAAAGGCATCCCTATCACGGAGGGACATATTATTGGAAGTAGATTAAGAAGTATCAATTATTAGTCCCCAATGGCGAGAGGCAACCTCTTTTGATCAAATGGTTTTTCTTTGATAAATAACCGAAATGTTACCTTTAAAAGATTATATTCAAAAGCCATCACTCGTAATGCTTGGCTTGTTAAGGGGATTAAATTTCCTGTTTCCGGATAAATTATATTTGAAATTGTTGTATCGACTTAAACTGGGCAGAAAGTTGGACTTGAAAACGCCAAAGCGTTTTACCGAAAAACTGCAGTGGCTGAAGTTGTATGACCGCAAACCCGAATACACAAAGATGGTTGACAAAATCGCTGTCAAAGAGTATGTGGCGGGTGTAATCGGCGACCAGTTTATTATCCCGACATTAGGTACGTGGTATCATTTCGACGATATTGATTTCGACTCGTTGCCAAATCAATTTGTCCTTAAAACCAACCACGGAGGGGGCGGATGTGCCGTGGTGATTTGCAGAGACAAAAACAAGTTCGACAAAGCAAGAGCAAAAGGAATTTTGGAACATTCCCTAAACCATAGTATTTATCCCAATTTGCGCGAATGGCCCTATAAGAATATTAAACCAATGATTCTTGCGGAAGAGTTATTGGAGTGTGAAACAGCGACAGATATTCCTGATTATAAATGGTATTGTTTCAATGGTGTACCAAAGTATTGTCAAATAATACAGTCAAGAAGCACTAAGGAAACAATTGATTTTTTTGACACAAATTGGGTTCATCAAGAATTTGTTGGTCTTAACCCTGCATTTGGAGAACATTTCAAAATGGCCGAAATTGTGCCGGCTCGTCCTACAAATCTTGAATTACATATTCAAATAGCTGAAAGATTGTCATTGAACATCCCATTTTCACGCATTGATTTATATGACATTGGAGGTAAGGTGTATTTCGGAGAGATTACTTTTTATCCAATGAGTGGTTTAGGATGTTTTGAACCAGAAGTGTTTGATGTGCAACTTGGTAATATGATAAATCTTCTAAACGTAAACAATAATAAGTAATCATTCAACATCTTTGCAGTGGGGGCGGTTGGATGACTTTGTCAAATGAATATTGAATGTTGTTATAAAATAATTGTTATTTATGCATATCAGAAAATTGCTTAATTCCTGTAATCTATATATTTTTCTGTGGCTAATATATAGTATACAGTCTTTTGTATTTGGTGGTAAAGGAACCATTTTTTCCTCGATAATAATCTTTTCATTGATGGGCATTTCAGCCTACCATTTCGTATATGCACTATCTAACTATGAAATGCCAAAATACATGAAGGGCTTGACGGTTTTGGTTATCATGTTTACCATCTATGGCATCATACTAATATTAAGTGGAAAAACGATTAGATTTATGCGTACGGGAGCGGTTGTTAATAAAGTCAGCTATCTAAAACTTATCCTTATTTCTTTGTTACCCGTTTTTTCTTTTTATGTATTTACTCGGAAAGGGTTGCTAACTAAAGAAGCGCTGTTGAAATGGACTCCCGTTTTTTTTATCGTTGCGGGTATGCGGTATTTTCAATATCAACGCGAGTCGCTTCTGAGTTCAGACGTTGAAGAAATCACCAATAATATAGGCTATGTGTTTCTTTCGTTGATTCCACTTCTGGCTTTTTGGTCACATAAAAGGTTTGCGCAATATTTTGGGCTTGCTCTTTCAATGATGTTTATCATCCTTGCTATGAAAAGAGGAGCCATCCTAATTGGTGCAGTATCTTTTGTTTTGTTTTTGCATCAATCCTTGAAATCCGCTTCCCGAAAACAAAAGATTTGGACTTTCTTTTTGAGTATTGTACTCATAATAGGAGCAATATTTATGGTTTCTTACATGTTGCAAAACAGCGCTTATTTTAATGAAAGACTAGAATACACTTTAGAAGGCAATAGTAGTGGAAGGGACCGATTATACGGCACCTTTTGGAGGCATTTCATCAATGAATCGAATCCTTTCCTTTTCCTTTTTGGCAATGGAGCGCTTGGGACATTGACGATTTCATTTAATTATGCCCACAACGACTGGCTTGAAATAGCTATCAATCAAGGATTGTTGGGTATATTGGTGTATGTATATTATTGGATGATGTTTTATAAGACTTGGAAGAAAAGCGCGTTTGATAGCGAAATATATCTTGCAACAGGTTTGGTTTTGCTGATATTCTTTATGAAGACATTGTTTTCCATGTCATATAATGATATGGATGTCTATGTTACTCTTTCCCTTGGATATTGTATGGGGATGATTAGTGAAAATGAGAATATGGTTGATACTGAAAGTGAAGATGAGAATATGGTTGATACTGAGTATCCATTGGGTTTAGAACAATCAACAGATTTCAATGAAAATACTTAACAATAAAACAATTGTACATGATTCAATCAAAGACAGATTTGAAGTATTATATCATTCAAGATAAAAAAATGAATGGGATTATCGAAAAATCCTTTTCATCAAAAATCAAAAACACTCTTTTCCCCGATTTGACATTAAAGTATTTACGATTTTTGAGAAAATCAGAATACTATTATAATAATAATTGTATTGTACAATATTGGTATAGGTATCGTTTGAGAAAAATGGGACTCAAGTTGGGTTATTCAATACCTATTAATGTTTTCGGCCCTGGCCTTTCAATACCTCATAGAGGAACTATTGTTGTAAATAGTAAAGCCAGAATTGGGGCGAATTGTCGTCTTCACGTTTGCGTAAATATAGGAGCCAGTGGTGGAAATCCTAACGCACCTCAAATTGGAAACAATGTCTATATCGGGCCAGGGGCAATATTATTTGGGGATATTACAATTGCTGACAATGTTACTGTTGGGGCTAACGCTACTGTAAATAGTAGTTGTGAACAACAAAATGTAGTGTTGGCGGGAAGCCCTGCAAAGATTGTTAAAGAGGGCTATCCTTGTTGGTTGGAATTCAATGATATTTCGTTGTGATATGAAAGAATTGAAATCAATGGCAGTGGTATGCAACGATTTTCCATCGGAAGGTCGCGCCACTTATGTTTTTGTTGAGCAGCTCGTTAATGCTCTTGTTGATTTGGGTGTGGAAGTTAAGGTGATAGCGCCTCAGAGTCTTGTTAGAATCATATCTTGTCGTGACAAACGTCTTCCAAAACACTGTAGGGTAAGTACAAAAAAAGGAAATAATTACGAGGTTTTTCGACCATTAGGTTTGTCATTAGGCAATCATTTGGGTTTTCTTGACCCTTTGTTGTTAAGTAATAACAGGCGCAAGATAGCAAAAGTGTTAAACGGATTTGATGTTGATGCTGTTTATTGCCATTTTTGGGAGAACGTCCGCAAAATTCAACAATATGCCATTCGGAAAAGACTACCAGCTTTTGTGGCTTGTGGTGAGGGCGACGATGCCTTGGAAAACATGATGGAAACCATTTCCATAGGGGATAAAAAAGAATTGGTGCAATGTGTAAAAGGTGTAATAAGCGTTTCTAGTGAGAATAAGCGGAAATGTATCGATTATCAACTCTCTGATCAAGAGAATATTACCGTACAACCCAATTGTGCCGACACAACAATATTTTATAACCAGGAAGTTGCTGAAATGAAGAGAGAATTGGGTATTGGCGAAAGGGATTTTACAATTGCATTTGTGGGCGGATTCATCCCTCGCAAAGGTCCTGACAGATTAGCTCGTGCCGTTACTAATCTGAATGACAAACATATCAAGGTGATGTTTATTGGTAAGCCATTCAGCGGTTATGATTATGAATTTGATTGTCCAGGAATTATTCATAAAGGCTCCGCTGACCATGATGTTATTCCGAAATTGCTTAATTGTGCCGATGTCTTTGTTCTTCCTACTAAAAAAGAAGGTTGCTGTAATGCCATAATCGAAGCGTTGGCATGTGGACTTCCCGTTATTTCAAGTGATGGTTCATTTAATGATGATATTCTTGACGAGAAAAACTCAATTCGTATTGACCCTGATGATGTTGACGCTTTAGCAAGAGCAATAGCCTATTTGCGAGACAATCCCGATGTTTGTCAGCAGATGAGAGGGGTATCAATATCTCGACATGAACAATATTCGATAGAAGGACGGGCTAGAAGGATAAAGGAGTTCATTGAAGAAAGGCTCTAAAATTGTTGTGGAAAATGTAATGCGAAGACCCTGTGATAAGCCCTTACTTTGGTTCCAATAGCAGTATCACAATTTATGAGCCTGAAATAGCATTATGTGAAAAATATGGAGTTCCTTTTTTCAATTTCATTGACTATCCTTACATCGTTGAGCAATCTGAATACTTCCAAGATTTAAGCCATATGAATCATAAAGGAGCTATGGCATTTACCAATATGATAGTTACTGAAGTGTTGAAAAATATGGAACTATACTCAAATTCTTATCATCATAATAAAACAGAAATAAAATGAAGGAATTTATATCTTCTTTATATCATTTCTTGATTTCAATTATTATGTGGCTTCCTTTTTCCTTTCTAAGGAAATGGACTCTTCGTTTGTTTGGAATGAAAATCGGAAAACATTCCCAAATAATGAGAAACGTAGATGTCAGATGTCCATATAGAATTATTATTGGCAGTGGTACCACTATCGAAAAAAACGTTTTGTTGGACGGGCGTGGCGGACAACTAAAAATTGGGGATAATGTTGATATTGCCCAAGGAAGTTCTATTTGGACTTTGGAACATGACTATAATGCCCCGGATTTTCATTCGGTGGGTGATTCTGTTGAGATAAGCGATTATTGTTGGATAGCTTCAAATGCCACTATTTTGCCAGGAGTAAAATTAGGTAGGGGGGCGGTTGTTGCCACGAGTGCGGTAGTTACAAAAGATGTACCCGATTTGACTGTTGTAGCGGGCATTCCAGCCAAGGCCATTTCCAGTCGGAAAGACAATATGAAATATCATTTGGGAGACCATGTTTGGTTTCGTTAAAAGTACTTAAATATGACCCTTCTTTATATTGATCCACAATCTTATGACAATTTGGAGATTTATGATAAGTCTCTTCTCAATCAGTTGCCTAAAGATTGTAATATATTATATGCTTGCAGCTTTTTGATTAAGGAAGGAGGGATGAGTTGCAACATTGAGGCGTTGCCATTGTTTAAATATAACAGAAAAAAAGGACCAGCCAAAGTTTTAAGTTATTGTTGTTCATTATTTAAAATTCTATTACTTATTCAAAAACGGAGGCCTTCAGTTATGCATATCCAATGGTTACGCATGGCTTTTGTTGATTCATGGTTTTATCTATTGCTTCGAAAAATATTTAGAATAAAGATTGTTTTCACAGCTCATAATCTTTTACCACACGACTCGGGAGAAAGATATAAAGGTATCTATCAAAAGTTCTACAAGAGAATAGATGCGATTATTGTTCATGATTTTAACTCAAAAAAAGAACTAATAGAAAAGTTTGAAATAGAATTTGAAAAAATAACCGTAATAAAACATGGTGTTTTATCGTTTGACTTGAGCGAAGAAAAGGTAGAAAAAGAAAAGAAAAGTATTCTTGAAGAATATGGAATAACCCCCAAGCAATTGGTCTTCTCTTCTTTGGGGATACAAGGGTATTATAAAGGGACTGATACTTTGATAAAAGTTTGGACGAATTGCACCAAATTACACGATAATCCAAGCTGTAAATTGATTATTGCTGGTCGATGTGGTGTGTTAGACATTGAGTCGTTGGAAGCATTTACAAATGTTATTGTGGAGAATAAATATCTATCGGATGAACGATTGATGGCTTTCCTGAAAATATCGGATGTTATATTACTTCCATATCGTACAATTTCTCAAAGTGGCGTATTATTGTCAGCCATTGGGATAAAAACACCTTTTTTAGTATCAAATATCGGTGGATTAGCCGAACCATTGTTAGTAGCAGATGTTGGTTGGAAAATCGAAAAATGCGATGAAAAGATGTTGGAGACGGCATTGATTCAACTTGTTGAATCTCCACAAGAAGTAAGAAACAAGAAATATGACAATGCATTAGCATGGGATATGGTAAAAGAGGCTTATTCATGGGAAGAAATAGCAAAAAAAACTTGGGCTTTATATTGTTCAATTTTAGATAATATATAGAGAAGCAAGGAAGAAGTAAAGATTGTGGCAATATTAGAATTTGAGTAGGTCATGAGAGGGATTGACAAGTTGTGTTGGATTATTTTGTGTTTGGGAATTGCACTGCTATCATCATGTTGTGGCAAGATGAATTTAGTCGGTTTTTCAAAAAGAACTCTAAATCCGTTGCAATTTGGTTTGAATGAGGCTTGTACAGGTGTGGATTGTTATTATATATTGCAACGAACTCATAAAGAAGCATCAAGATTAGGAGTAGGGGTTTCCTATGCTGGAATAAAAGAAATAGTTTTGGAAATTCCATCTGACGCAGAATCATTGCCACTTACTCAATATACTGACTTTGCAGGTGTATTGCTCAAAGTGAAGAATACTCAAAAGAATATACACTTGTTTTCTTTTACGAGTAAATCGACACCTGTTGAAGTGGAAGGCAAAGAAATTGATAATCGTGATTTCTCTCGTAATACAGTGATGAGATTCGGAAGAAAAATGTTAATTGTTGAAGATAAAACACCATGGGTTGAAAAAAGAATCGGCTATGAACAAGGAGTAACGCGTAGGGATATTTTGTTGGTTAACAGGGGTAAGAGCAAGAACGGTCCAGTGAAGAGTTATTGTACGCCTATTTCATATCCAACTTGTTATTATTGCGATGTAGATGATGATATAAAAACAATAAAGAATATTTGTTTTGAACAATTTCGATGGAATGGAATTGCAGAGAAATATATCAATTTATATAAGCAAGTGATAAATCAATAATGGGATTATTAGCCATATATTATCGAATTCGGCATCCTAAGGCAAAGAAGGTGCCGTATATGTACCAGCGCTCAATTATAGGACAGGTTTGGCATAGCATTCGTAAGTTTATTTGCCAAAACATTGCCCCCAATTGTGTCACCAATTTTATGAGGGTAAACCTATAGCTTATGCGGGTTTAAGATAGGCAAGAATGTTTTCATTGGAATGAAGTGCTATTTTGACGATTTAGACCCCCCTATGACTATAATAAGGAACAATGTTACGATCTCGTATGGTGTTTACTTTGCATGTCATGGGCGCAAACAAGCACACCATCATATAGAGATTTGCGATGGAGCATACTTGGGTATGAAAAGTGTCATTGTTGCACGCCAAGATCTTGTTATAGGTGAAAACGCTGTAGTCGGTGCCATGACTTTGGTTAACAAGTCTGTCTCTTCAGGTAAAACGGTAGTAGGGGTGCCATGCCGTGAATTACCATAATGTTTTGAAAGTTTAAAACTCCCTAATTTTGCATTGTTGAATATGCTTACTATCATCTGCCCTATTCGCAACGAGGAGAAATACATCGCCCGTTGCATTGAGGTATTCAAAGCATTGTTTGTGAGAATGCTTTGATAAAAACACGGCTTATAGTTGCGAAGTGGAATATTTTTTGTATTTTTGCATTTGTAAATCCAAGAATCCCATGGAGAAAGTAACACAAATAGCATCGTATGTATGCAGTCGTTATCAATGCGAGTTTGGAGTGCGCATTGATGAAATGAAGCTGCATAAGCTGCTGTATTTGTTACAGAGAGAGGCTATTATTAGGACCGGCGAACCTATGTTTGATGCTACTTTTCAGGCTTGGAAATATGGGCCGGTAATTCCCGAAATCAGAGCATTATATAAAAGCAACAGCCTTGACGAGACGCTTTCTTCAGTGGCCATAGAACACTACAAGGATGTGTTTGATTATGTCTTTGCCGAATATGCTGGAAAAAGGTCGTTTGTGTTGAGTAACATCACCCATGGCGACTATTCTTGGGGGCACGCTCGTGAGGGTTGTTCAAAATATGCTGATTCACAAAAGCCAATGTCGCTTGAAGACATCAAGATAGATGCTGAGAACATCAAGTTGCGTCGCGAACTTTTACGTCAATACCGATTGGTGAATGGTGTATGAACAAAAAAATATCTGACGGTCAGAAACAAGTTTTAGATTCTTTAGTTTGTGAAAGGTTGTCGTCAGACGAACAAAATCTTCGTTTGGTGAATGGCTTTTGCAATTACAAGAATCCCGCGTTGGCGGATGTTATCCTTAATGAGGCTTTCGAAGAAGATGAAGGAGGCTCCATAGCCTATTATATTGTCAAACATTCACCAAGTAATAAAGTTTTGTTCTATTTCTCATTGAAAAGCGGTATGCTTTTTGACCAACATCTTGATGAGAAAAAATATGAAGCGTTAAAAGAATGGGTTCAAAAAATTGAACAAAAAGCAAAAGATGCATCTTTGGCATCAGAAGAAAAACAGTTTTTATTCAACTTAAAAGAAAAGATACGTTCCCATAAAGGGCTGAAAAAAGTCGAGTTAGAGCGATTGTCACGAAACGATGCCACTATCTTTGATGATTTGAAATTGGAATCAAACTCTAACATCACTCATGTGCTCAAGACTTATTCTGGTGTGGAGCTTGTACATTTCTGTTCCAATAGCGACACGAATGCATTATGGGAATCGTATAATATGCCTCAACTGCTTGGTGCGGTGGTATTTTGGCATTTTATTGTTCCTCTTGTCCTTTCTGTGAAGAGAATAGTCGGATGTGAATATCTATTTCTATTTGCTGCAGATTCAACCGACGACCAGACCCTTGTGGAATACTATAGAAATATCTTGAATTTTGATGACAGCAAAGAACGAGCTGTAGTAAAACCGGTATATGATTTTTTCATGTAAGTTCATGTACCAGGAAACAACACCATTGGCTAAAATGCGCCAAGATTTTTTTGATAATTTCAATTCTGAATATTAACTAATAAAACAAAGGGAAGATATGCTCACCATCATCTGCCCCATCTACAACGAGGAGAAATACATCGCCCGTTGCATTGAGTCCATCATGGCCCAGGACTATCCCAAAGACGATTTGGAGGTCCTCTTCGTGGACGGCATGAGCACCGACCGTACAAGGGAAATCATTGCCTCTTATCTGCCGCAATGTCCCTATCTGCGCGTGCTCGAAAATCCGCAAAAGATTGTGCCCTACGCCATGAACAAAGGCATCAGCGAGGCCAAGGGCGACATCATTATGCGCATCGATGCCCACACCTTCTATGAACCCAACTACTGCTCGGCCATCGTCAAGCGGCTGAAGGAATTGGATGCTGATAATGTGGGCTGCGTGTGCAAGACTGATGTGCTCAATAAAACCCCAAAAACTTTGGCCATCTGCGAAGTGCTGAGCAACAAGTTCGGCGTGGGCAACTCGACATTCCGTACTGGCATTGAAAGTGTAAAAGAAGTGGACACGGTGCCTTTCGGCTGCTGGCCCAAGCGGGTGTTTGAAAAATATGGAAGATTTGACGTCCGTCTGGTGCGTAACCAAGACATTGAATTCAGCAAACGTATCATCAATGGCGGTGGCAAGATTTATATCATCCCCGACACCTTCTGCACTTATTTGGCTCGCGAGACATTCAGAGGCTTGGCCAAAAACAATTACAACAATGGCCTATGGAACATCCTCACGGTGTATTACACCAAACAGATGAAATCGTTATCGCTGCGCCATTTCATTCCCTTGTTGTTTGTGCTGAGTCTGATTATTCCGACGATTGTAGGGGTTTTCTGGCATCCTGCGTGGTTGCTGTCTGCTTTTGTGTTGTTGGTCTATCTGCTGGCTTTGGGTGCCGTCAGCGCCAAACTGGCCAAGCAAAAGCATCTGAATTTCTTCTATCTACTATGGAGCTTCATCACCCTGCATTGCAGTTACGGATTTGGCTCGTTGATGTGTGTTTTTTCTTTACCCTTTAAAAAGCGATAAATCAATATGTTACTTAAATTTTTCTTCGACCGAATTGTTTCTTTTATGGGCCTGTTGCTTTTGTGGCCAGTCTTACTCATTTTGGCTGTTTTAATCAAAATCAAAATGCCAGGAGGTCCGGCGTTATTTGTTCAGAAAAGGGTTGGCAAAGGAGGGAAGTTGTTCAATTGCCATAAATTTAGGACGATGGTAGTGGATCATAACGGAAGTTCCGTCAGTGTGGCGGGCGAGAGCCGTATCACTCCATTGGGAGCCAAATTGAGACATTACAAATTGGATGAGCTACCGGGATTATGGGATGTCTTTATTGGTAAAATGAGTTTTGTAGGCCCTCGTCCCGATGTGCCCGGCTATGCCGACAAGCTGGAAGGTGACGATAGGGTTGTGCTGAAGTTGTGGCCGGGAATAACAGGCCCTGCCACATTAAAATATAGGAATGAAGACAAAATGATAGCCAAGTATGTTGCCAAGAAACAGGAAGAAGGCGACACCCGCGACGCGGAAGTCATAGCCCTGGAGTATAACGACACGGTGATTTATCCCGATAAGGTACGGCTGAACTGTTATTATTACCGCAATTATTCCTTCACTAAAGATATTCAAATGATTTTCTGTACAGTGTTGAGGAAGAAAATGGAATATGATGGTGAGATGATTTGAGGAAACTGTCGAAACGCACAGACACACTTTTTGAAATAGTATCCTTGTTTGACACAAAAAAAGGCCATTAGTCAACCTAATGGCCTTTTTTTTGTGTGTGATAATCAATAAGTTATCAATCAATACTCATCCTCATGGAAGAAAAAGTCGTCCTTGGTAGGATAGTCTGGCCAAAGGTCTTCGATGCGTTCGTATATCTCACCTTCGTCTTCGATTTCCTGAAGGTTCTCTATGATTTCTTCCTGTGCGCCCGTGCGCAAAGCCCAGTCCAACAATTCATCGCGAGTGGCTGGCCACGGTGCGTCTTCCAATTTTGAGGCTAATTCAAGTGTCCAATACATATCTGTTTCGTTTGATTTTGAGGGCGCAAAAATACAAGTATTTTTTTAACTAACAAGGGATTTTCGATAAAAATAACGATTTTTTATTTCGTTGATTCCCAACTTGTTTCGTTGGATTTTTCTAAAAAGCCGAAAAACCTTGCCAAAACGAAGAAATAATCCGACAAGCGATTGAGATATTTCAAGTCGATAGTATCTATTGGGTGTTGCGAGGCCAAACGCCATCCCTGACGCTCGGCGCGACGGCACACCGTGCGGCACACATGAGCGTGACTTGCCTTCAAGTTTCCGCCCGGAATGACGAACGATTTCAACTCGGGAAGTTGTTCGTTCATCACATCGATTTCATGCTCCAAGAATGCTACATCATCGGCGGTCAAAACGGGAATCATCTTTTTCACCTCGGAGTTTTCGTCCAAAGCGAAATGCGACTCGATGGTGAACAACTTGTTCTGCACCGTGTCCAAAACGGTTTTCATTTCGGCTGTGATGCCCTCTTGGTCGTAAAGCACGCCGATAAAGGCGCTTAACTCATCGACAGTGCCGTAGGCTTCAACTCTGTCATCAAATTTCGCGACGCGCAGACCGCCTATTAATGAGGTCTTGCCTTCGTCGCCAGTTTTCGTATAGGTAATATTCTTCATTGTAATTTGTTTTTTCACAAAACCGACAAAACTTTCAAAACCTTTCGTTGGTTGTGGCGGCTACGCAACCGCAACGCCGCCGGAAAGCAGCCGGTTGGCGTGCTTTCCCCACTCTGTCCGTTGTTTTGTAGGTTTTGCATGTTTTGTGGTATTAAACTCTAATATTTTAACACAAAGTCCTGTTTTTCAATGCCTTCGCGGAAGAAAACCATGCCGATACAATACAAGTCGAGGGTGACCGACACATCCTCGTTGCCTTTGATTTCCTCCCATGCGTCTTCCATCGCTTTGTTATGGTGGATGCCCTCGAAGACAAACACCGAGTCGGCGGTCTTATAATTCAGGCAATCAACGAGATAGTCCCAAGTGTCGTCCTCGAAGGAAGCGCTACTGAAGAAGACAAAACCCGTGTTCAATCGCCTGAAATGCTCCGAATCGAACTCGGCGGGCTGGATGAGGTTCACATTGACGATGCCCATCGAATTTAAGGTTTCTAAAAAGTCATCCGACTGCTCCAAATAGATTTTGGTTTGCAAGTGTCCCAAAGCCAACGCAGTGGTATTCAGCGCAGTAAGTCGCCCAAACGACACCACGGAATCAGGCTCGAAATAGCGTACCATCCTGTAAAGCAGCCGACTTTGCTTGCGAAGGTTGTAGTGGATGTATTTCCGCTTGTCCAGCAGCCGCGCCACGCGATAAATGGTGTCGTAGTCGCGGTTGGAGCCGCTGTCGTTCAGCACCTTGCGCATGAAATCATACACGAAAGGCGAATGGATGCCATACTCGCTCTTGCGCTGCAACAAATACTTCAGGTAACTTGTCAACATAACTCAATCATATTGAACCTTTTGCAGGTAGTAGACTGTCCGCCTCGGCTTGGGCTGACTGCCGTTTTGGATGATTTGCGACCCGAAAATGAGGAAACGGCTACCATACCATTTGCCCAACTGCGCAAAATACTCATCTTCCACATAATCAGCACCATAAATCGGAGCCAATTTTTCACTTTGTTGGTTCATCAACGCTTGTCCGTTGGCATCGAAAGCAGTGTATCTCAATTGGTTGCGATAGGGCGAGGCCACCACCAACTCATCATAGCACACCCCTTCAGACGAGTGTGGGAAAAGGTCGTAAGTCAATTCGTTGTCGAATTTCACCGACTGTTGCCATTGCAGATGTCCGTCGCGGTCGAAAGCAAGGATGATTTCGCTGAAAAAGTCGTAGCCATCGAACACGGTGTAAGTGTAGGGATAGCCGCCGTAATAGCCGTAATAGCCATAATTCATGCGGGTTTCGGTGTGGTAATAAGGCATGAAAGCCTCCACCGCAAAGATGGTCAGGTCGCCAAAATCGGTGAGGCGGGGCTTCAGGAATTGGAACGCGATTTCGCCCCTCGTGGGGTTGTCTTTCCTTTGGTTTTTCAGTTTCTCCTCGCGCAGGCGCACGCGGTCAGAGGCGGTCAAAGCGTGCTCAATTTCAGGCATGTCCTTGAACAAGAACACTTTGCTGTCGGGAACTCCCGAAACAAAGCGCATCCACACCACGCCAAGGCTTTCCTTGTCGAAGTTTTCGGTCACGCCTTCGAGATTGACTTTCCGGCCCGTTTCGCGCTCCAAAGTGCCGATAACCACCAAGTTTCGGCTTTCGTCGAAACGGAACACCATGCGGCCCAAGGCGGCATTGGGAATGTTCTCATAACGGTAAGTGCCTTGCAAGTTGCCCGTGGGCGAATATACGAGGAACGACGTGGAAACGAAACGCTTGTTGTCAAACTCCTTGGCGGCCACCACAAAGCAATGCTCCTTGGCAAAGGCATCAGTTTGGAACAAAACAAAATTCCCTGACGATGATGGTGTTATCGTGCGGCATTGGTCGCTTGTGAGGTCGTAGAAACGGAGAGAACCGTTGCCGTTTCTGTTGTTCAATGCCATCATCATCGTGCCGTCAACGACCTCAACGGAAAGCGGCACCGACTTTTCGGGCCATTTGTCCCAAAAAGTGCGGTAGGCATTTTCTTGTCGGTCGTAGGCAACTACAAGAAAATCAAGCGAATCTGCTGCCTTTTTGTTGTCTTCGTTCACAAAAAGGAAGGCCGCGAAACGCGCATCGTTGCCCGCATCGAAGAATTTGATTTTGTCGGGCAAGGGGATGAGGTCGCTGCGGGTTTCATAAAGGCTGCTGTCGACGCAAGCGAAGTTCCAAAGGCGGTGTTTCGCCTTGTCGGTCTTTTCGGTTTCGTAAAGCAAAAGGCCGCCATTTTCGCCAAACGACTGGAAATGACAGCCTTGCGCCTTGTGCCAACGGTTCACCTCATAGCGCACGGGTTCCACCTGCTGGGCTGTGGCCCAGTTTGTGATGAGAAGGAAGGCTATGAGGAGATGGCTTTTCATTGGGATTACAAATCCCCTCTTCGGGACGGGCGGATTGCAAATCCGCCCGAACCAAAAGGGATTCAAAAACACATCTTTTTAGAACTTCACAAACTTGGAAACTGCCGTTGTGCCGTTAGCGAAACGGAAGTTGACGAAATAAACGCCATTTACCAGTTCGTTGACATCGAGTTGGGCTTGGCCAGCAACCACATTCGTTTCGCTCACCTTGCGGCCCGTCATGTCGAAGATGCTGACTTGGGCATCGTTTTCGAGCATGAACGACACCTGCTCGCGGGCAGGATTGGGATAGAGGCCAATGGTTTGATTGTTCTCTTCAACACTCACAGCACCGTAAGAAACAACCTTCACATAATCGATTTCCCACGAAGAAGCGGCTTCGCTTGAACTCTTATAGACAAAAGCGACATAGAAATCAGGATGATAATTCTGTCCACCATAACCCATAGCACTGTATACATCCACTTCTCCAGACTCTACCCATTCGTAGTTACCCGTCGAATAGTCGAAAGCATCTGTAATGTCAACCCATTCGAAATCAGTCGGTTCGCTTTGGCCGTCATAGTCTACGGAAACCTTCACTTGCAGCGGGTCGCCGTCAAACTTCATGGCCGTGCGGAACGACAAGTTAGCATCTTGATAGCTGTTGCTGGAAATGGCGGGGCTAATCAGCCAATCCTCGTTTTCATTGTAGGTCTGGTTGGCGTAGCCGTTGCAAACAGCGTAGGTCGTGCCTTGGTAGGTGCCTTGGTGCCAGCCTTGGTCGCCGTACATATCGTAAGCCGTGAACACGCCGAGGTCTTCATCGAAGTCTTCAAAAAGTAATGTGTAAATCTCTTCTGTTGTAGCAGTCACAATCGGATAGCCGTCATCGGTCTTGTAATCGATGTTGGCGCCGCTATTGGTGTAGGGGAAGATGGCAAAGTGATAAGTAACGCCACCTTGCAATCCAGTGAAGGTAACGGTCTGCACGTTATATCCCACATTCTGGGCTAATGGGCCATTAGGGACAGTTACGCCATCAGTAGGAATGGTAATGTCGCCTGTAGAAGCCACAACCAAATACATGTCTGGCACTTGACCGCCAACGGCATCGGTCCAAGTGAGACCAATATCCGTACCATTCACGAAAGCAGCGAAATTGGTGGGATAGTTGGTCGGTTCGGGTTTGGGCGGGGCTGGGGCACCGCCAGCCTTGTAGAAACTAACGCGCGTGTCGATGCTCGACGTTTCGGCATAGCAACTGAACAAGGGGGCGTTGTTTGAGGTGTTGGGATTGAAGCGCATGTTGTTGCGCTCGTTTTCGCCTTGGGCCACAACCTCAGCTGTGCCGTCAGCATTGAAAACGATGCTCCATTCGCCGTTGGCATCAAGTGTGGTTTGGGTCTTCAAGTTGTTGCTGCTGCTGCTTGCGGCATAGAGATAACCGCCTTTCACTTCGTCGAAGAAGGTCCAAGCACCAGCGTTGCCGCCCAATTTAAATTGGAACACGTCTGTTTCGCTGGAGGGGTCGGTGCCGGGCGTAACGGTGATGGATTCGCCGTTTTCGCTCACAACCACCGCGTTACGGTTGTTCGTCTTTTGGTAACCCATAGCGAGGACACCCAAGTCGTCGTGATGGGCCACGATGAGGTAGTTGGCTCCAGCTTCAAGACCAGAGGCAGAGGTAACCTTTGTGTAGGTGTTTTGCGCAAAGCCGCTCACCGAAAGGAGCAGCATGGCCACTAATGAGAATAGAACTTTTTTCATTTTTGATTGGTTTTATGTTTGACAATTAGTTTAATTTCAGTCATTTAACTACGAATTACACGAATATGACGAATTGTTTCGAAGAATTTGGGACGCAAGCGTCCGAATGGAAACGAATGATATTCAGCGACTGGCTAATTCGTATGCATTCGCAACCTTGGTTGCCAAATTCTGGATAATATTTGTTCAATTCGTTCAATTCGTAGTTTTTTTTATTTACAAATCCAATGTTTCAGCCTGTTCAACGGCCTTGATTTCGGGGATGACTTTCTTCATCACTGACTCAATGCCGTTTTTGAGGGTCATTTTGCTGTGGGGGCAGTTGCCGCAGGCACCTGTCAGTTCCACGATGACGGTGTTGTCGTCGGTGAGCTCCACGAAGTTGACGTCGCCGCCGTCCTGCTGGAGGTAGGGACGCACTTGTTCGAGGACGTTTTTGACTTTTCTTAGGATGGTTTCTTTATCCATATCTATCTTTTTTTCTCACGCAGAATCCGCTGAAATCGCTGAACCTGCCGGACACTTAGTTTTCGCCGCTTTGCGCTTCATAAAATTCAGCGAATTCTGCGTGCAACTTATTATTTCGCATTAATGATTTCCTGTGCAATCTTGTCGAAGGCCTTAGTGACGGGCGAATCGGCATCCAAGGCGAGGGGCATACCCGCATCGCCACATTCGGCAATCTTCTCTGTGATAGGAATTTGGCCGAGGAGCGGCACGCCAAGTTGGTCGGCGAATTGTTGGCCGGTTTCCTTGCCGAAGATGTAATATTTCTTTTCGGGCATGTCGGAGGGCGTGAAGTAGGCCATGTTTTCCACCAAACCGTAAATCGGGATTTGCAGGGCCTCTTCCTTGAACATCATGGCGGCGCGAAGCACGTCGGCAAAGGCCACTTTTTGTGGCGTGGTCACGATGAGCGCACCCGAAACGTTATATTGCTGGGCTAAAGTCAGTTGGATGTCGCCCGTTCCGGGAGGCATGTCCACCACCATCCAGTCCAACTCGCCCCAAAGCGTGTCGTTCATCAGTTGGTTCAAGGCACTTGTGGCCATTGGGCCGCGCCAAATGAGCGGGCGGTCGGCATCGACGAAACTGCCGATGCTCATCAGTTTGATGCTGTATTTCTCGATGGGCAGCATCACCGTCTTGCCGTCTTTCTCGAAAGCACTCGGCTGCTCATTGCCCAAGCCAAACATCATCGGGACGGAAGGGCCGTAAATGTCGGCGTCAATCAAGCCCACGCGCTGGTTGGCGCGCGCCAAAGCGATGGCCAAATTAGCCGCCACCGTCGACTTGCCTACGCCACCCTTGCCCGAAGCCACAGCGATAATGTGCTTCACCTTCGAGAGAGCTGTTTTTTCTTCCACCACCTTGATTTCTATGTCGATACCTTCGCCAAACACCTCGGTCAGGGTGCGTTTGGCACCGTTCACGAGGATGTCGTTTTTCGGGTCGTTGGCATGTTCCATGACAAGGTCGAAACGGATGGCGTTGTCCTTAACCATCAGATTCTCAACCATATTCAAAGCAACGATATTGTCCCCCTTGGGGAAATAAATCACGTCCTTCAGGACTTCCTGTACATTTTCTTTATTTAGCATGATTTTAAATTATTACGCGGCAAAGTTAGTAAATAGTTAGGAGTTGGGGGTTGAAAGTTGAAAGTTTTTGTATTTTTGCCGCAACATACACTTAACCAATGAGAAAAAACCGTTTCATGGCAAATGCCATACTCGTGCTGCTGGCGATGGCCTTTGCATCGTGCGAAAAGCCCAAGCCGTTGCCTAACATCGACATCGTTTCGGAGGCCATTCCCCGCGAGCCTAAGATTCCATGCGTCATCGTCTATTCCGAAAACGGCGAAATCATGATGGAAAACGCCCGCGTGAAAACCCGTGGCGGGGCTTCTTGCGTCTTTCACAAAATATCTTACACCTTCAAGATGGACCATAGCCTTTCGTTGGCAGGACTCCCGAAACAAAAGTCTTACATCCTGAATGCCAACTACATAGACAAGTCTTTCATGCACCACAAGATTTGTTTCGACCTGTTCAGGGAGATGAACCCGCTGAAGAACCTTGCCTCCGAGTGTGCCTACGTCACGGTAAGCTTAAACGGTACATATAATGGCCTTTATGTGCTCATGCAGAAACTCAATGCAGGCTCGCTTGGCCTCAACAAAAAGGACAGCTTGGCCATGATTTTCAAAGACCCGCCGATTTTTTTCGGGGAAAACAGGTTAGACCCGCAATGGGTGCAGGAACCGGGCAACTATTTCCAGCAGAACTATCCCGACATCGAGGACGAGGACATGAACGGCTATCTTGAGAACGTCATGCAATTTATGATTCATGCCGACGACAGCACCTTCGCCCGCGAAATCGGCCACATTTTCGACTTGGAGAACATCGTCGACTGGCACCTGCTGCTCATGTTCACCAACAACGGCGACGGCGTGATGAAGAACTTCTACCTCTACAAACGCGACAGCCACACCCCCTTCCGCATCGCCATTTGGGACTACGACGACGCTTTCGGGCGCGACGGCGAAGGCGAACTGAAAATGACTGAAAGCCTGCCCAACTTCGAGAGATGCCTGCTCCTCAACCGCTTGGAAAACAACCCTTTCCTCGACTACAACACGCTACTGAAGCAACGCTACAAGGCCTTGCGCGACAGCGGATTGTTCAGCAAAAAGAAAATCGAACGCATGATTCGCGACAACGACCGAACCATCAGGGACTATGTTGAGCGCAACTTCGAGCGGTGGCCTGTAGACGGCTACGGCTATTACGATGCCTACCGCTACGAGGAGGAAATTGAGGTGATGCGCAAGTATTTGGACATCCGCATCCCGCAGTTGGACGCGGAGTTGGGCTACCATTAATCCACTACCGAAATCCGACGGCAAACCACTCCTTCTGCCGTTTTCACGCGAAGCAGATACAGTCCTTTGGCCATGTCTTTCAAGTCAATAACGATTTGATTGTCAGCGACATTCTTTTGCATGACACATTGACCTTGGGCATTGCAGATGGAAACTTCCTTGATGCCTTCAACCTCAACGGTGACGAAATGTTTGGCCGGGTTGGGATAGACCTTCACCTGAGTTTCGTTTTCGTCGGTGCCCGTCGGCGAATAGTAGGCATGCAACTCGAACTCGTTGGGGCTGTATTTCCTGTTGGCGGGCGCGGAGGTGCAGTCCAAGTCGCCATAATAGGCATACAAACGGTAGTAATAATCGCCTTCCTCAAGTGCAGAATTGTCGGTGAAAGTGACCGCCGTTGCGCCTAACAGCTTGATTCTATGATATTCGCCGTCGCCTTCCTTGCGGTAGAGATAATAGCCTGAAAGTCCATCATGAGGCTCAGGCGCATCCCATTTCAACTTGATTTTGAAGTTGTTGGTCAACTCATAATCCAAGTCGCGGGGCGGATAGCACGGCCCGAAAGTGGCGCACGACTCGTTGGAACGCTCGCCATTGTCGCCGCCTTCGCAAAGCACCGCCACTTGGTAGCAATGGCCGCCTTGAGTGGGGTTTTCGTCCAAAAAAGTCGTGCCGTCCTGAATGAGGCGATACAACACATCATCGCGATAAACATTGTATCCATAGCCTTGATTCTCAACGGCATCCCAAGCCAACCTAATGCCCTCGTCCTCGATGGAAGCCACAAGGTTTTCAGGTGTGCCGCAGTCCAATGAACCGCCGCAACTGTTGTTGGTTTCGAAGAAAACGCCCTGAGCCAACTCATCTGATGAGCCAGTGAAGGAAAACACGGTGTTGTTCGTGTGATCCTTGATGACGAAAGCCATCTGATTTACAGTCTCTTCGGGTGCCGTCCAGCCGAAACTGAGTTTGCCCAAAGGCATGACAGGCTCCACGGAAATGGCCGATGAGGAGGTCATGGTGTAACGGCCAATCTCATGGCCAGCCATGTTGTAGGCACTGATGCAGCCGCCTTGCCAGCCTTGGAAGGAATTGGTTGTCATGATGATTTTCCACGGGCAGGCAGGCCCAACCTGCACTTTCATCACATGGGCGTGTTTGCCGATGCGACCGTTGGCGACGACATACACCGCATAATGGTAGACATCGTAACGCGGCACTTCAACATCCACAATTTCAATGGTTTGTCCAGGAGCGACATTGGTCATAGTTTGGATGATTTCATTGTCGCGCAGCACAATCACCTGCTCGATGGCCGACAATGGCGAGCCATCAAGCGTTGTGGTGGGATTCGTCCAATGCAAGGCTGCCTTCAGGTCGGTGTCCGAAACGGGAACCGCCGTGAAGTCGGTGGGCATTGAAGGTGTTTGGTTGTAAACCGGTGCTGGAACAAAATTGAACATGGCGTCGGCGGGATGCGTGTAAGGCGCATCGTCGATGAGGTACCAGCCATCGCTGCTGCCACCCCAACCGAGGTTGAAATGGAACATGTCGAAATCGTCGTAACCGTCGCACACAAAAGCATGGCAGCCATCATCCTCGCAGCCGCCGTAATACATCGGCCAGCCCATGTCGAACTGTTCGCGCACCATGGCTTTCCAAGTTTCGGCCTCAAAATCGTTGCGCCTGAGTTGCACATTGGCTTCAGAATAATTGAAATAGGTGTGCATCACCCCCGGAATGGGACCCGATGCACCGCCGCTACCATCGGGGCCATAGCCCATGTCGATGGTCACGCCGCAATGGAAGCATAAAGTGCCTGTGGCCAATTTCTCGGCCTCCGAAGAATTGTTGTTCAATACGTTGGGCATGTTGTCCCAATCGTAGGTCGTATTGCCGAAGTCGGCGCAAATCTCGCCATAATCCTCATGAATATAGCAATGGCTACCATTACCTTTGGTTGGATAAGCCCAAAAACGCATCAACTGCGACATGGCCGTGGCAAGGCAACCCACGTAGGTATGTCCGCCCGAACCAGCGGGGTCTTCGGGACAAAGGCAGTTGTACGGATAATCTTGGTTCCACTTGGTCTGGCAGAAATAGCCCGTGCCACGACCACCGTTGCGCGAAATAAGTCGTCCGTGAGAAAGCACCGAAGCCCATTCCGCAGCCACATCAGGCGTGGCAACCGCCTGACGCAAAGGCAACATGCACTCGGCCACGCCATCCAAATAATACGCCAGTGCTGGCGGAATGTTTGCCGCATCAAACGCCGATTCATCAGAATAACCGATGACAGGGCGGTGCGCATCGTCGCCCGCGATGATGACGAAAGCACTCTCACCAATATTGAAGACGAAAAACGCTTCGTTTTGGCCTGTATAGACAAGTTGCGGCACAACACGCTCAATGGCGAATTGCGCTGAGGCGAATTTTTGTGCAGCAGTCAAGGCTGTGGATTGGTTGATGGGGGTGGATTGCAAGATGTTCAAACAGAACATCAATGCTGTGACAAGTAAAGCAATCTTTTTCATAGTTTTATAGTTATGTGGATTTCTAATTATCTAATCCGACGACGGTGCAACTATTTCCCAATGGCCGCCTTTGTCGGGACCTATATGGCGAATGATTCCCAGTTTTTGGAGTCGAGATAAAGCAGAGATGACACCACCAAGGGAAGCATTCTCTATTACAATTGCCAATTCCCGTCTACTATATGCAGGGTTTTCTTTCAATTTCTCTATAATCTCACATTGTATTCGTGAAAGCCCAATATGGTTTTCTGTATGGTCTTCAGTTTTCTGTCCTCCTTTCTGTATGGTTTCTGTATGGTTTTCTGTTTTCTGTACACTTTTCAGTCCACTTTCTGTATGGTTTTCCGCTTCCAGTCCACTTTTCTGGTTACTTTCTGTATGGTTTTCTATTTCCAGTCCACTTTTCTGGTTACTTTCTGTATGGTTTTCCGTCTCCAGTCCAGTTTTCTGGTCACTTTTCTGGTTACTTTCTGTTTCCAGTCCACTTTTCTGTATGGTTTCCCCTTCTTGCTGTTTCACCAAATCCTCAATCAAGAGCGTGGCTTCCACCCGTGCTGGCATTTGATGCTCAACAAGCGTCGGCAATTGCCAACCATTCTCACGCCAACCGGCACTGATAACATCTGCTCCACTACCGGCCTTTTCACCCACACCTACAAACACGAACATTTTTTGTAACAATGGGTTGCGGCAAACGCTATGGCCTCCCTCCCAAAAATCCTCCAAACTAACAAGCATTGTACCGGGATTCGACATTACAATACGGTCATCATAGCGGTCAATCACAATATTCCCCATCACTGTGTAAGCGCAATGGATAAGGCAGTTGCCCAATGCTTCTCTCAACGAGGTATGAGCCGATGTGGTGTCTTTGCGCCGTTGGTTCTCGTCTAATTTGAAAGGCACGGGCAGCGCATGTTGCAACATTGGCAAAACACGACTATAGAACTGATAGAGATTGGCCTCCCAAGTGCCATCAGGATAAACACGGTTTGTCCAGCGAACATCTTTACCATCGCCAAGGTGTTCCCGATAGTCTGGGAAGAAGTTCGGGCAACATTCAGGGTCGGTAATGCTGCTGTTCTTGCCGAACATCAACATTCCCGCCACCGTGAAGCCCTCTTTACCTGTGGTCCTGTCCTTGCGGTATGCCCCAACACTTTCCAAAAACCTTTGGTCGTCAAATTCATTCCAAGGGTGATTCTCATGCCTGTCTTTATAGGCCTGACGATAGTTTCGCAGCGTCGCAGTATCTATGTCATCAAAGGTGTAGCCCGTAAGTATGCGCGAGTCTGCCGAATGTTGCACATTGTTGGCATCCGAGAACATCTGCCGCACCTCGTCATCCGAACAAACATAATCCCCCTCATGGTGACGTTTGTAGGTGTGCCCAAAAGGATTGAGCGTTAGATACACAGGGCACAGATAATAGGGAGCCTTGGGGATTAGGAACACCAGCAGCCTTATCCCGCTCTCCGTCATAATTTCTACCACATCCCTTTCCGTCAGCAGCGGAATACTCACACAGCTTTTGTTGTGCGCATTGTCCCAAAAGGTTTTCTTATGTGCAGCCATTTGTTCTTCCGTCAGCCCGTCTGGTATGAACTTTCCATTCCGTTCTTTCACACCCAACACAATCACTCCACCTTGGCTGTTCGCAAAGGCCGAAAACGTATCCCAGAAAGACCCAGGGAATCCGCCCTTCGCCGACTTGTATTCCACTTCGGTTCCTTCTTTCAAGTTCAAGGATTTCACTATACTTTCCATAAATATACCCTGTTAATTGCCATAAAGAAGCACAAAAATAGGAAAAAGTATGCAAACGGAGAGAATTTGAGAGAAAAATGCCTTTTGATTATAGAGCCAAAAACTTTTCCTTTATAATATCGGTTCGCTTAGTGGTCGGACAAAACATTTGTTATTGGCGAATGTTACGAATTTCGCGAATTTTTTGGTGGCTACCACGATGTGACTGCCCTATAACCCTGCGTCTGAAAGACGCGACTTTGCGTAACCGTAGGTCGAGACCTACGGCAGCCACGACTCCGCAACCCGGCAGGCCGCATCTGCCATGTATGCAGTAGCGACATACACCAAAATAATAGAGACGCGCCAAGGCACGTCTCTACAACTATCGGATGGGAATTGCAAATTCCCTTCTCACGGCTTCCGAATGGCATATTCGGAAGAACGGGCGGGAAAGAAATTTCGCTTTTCCCCACATTTAGGCAAAACCAAGCCGATCCAGAAAAGATTGCTCCTTTCTGGTTCGATATATTTCCATATTCTATGTGTTGCATTTATTATTTGATTCCGAGAACAATCGAAATGACAATAGAAAGCAAACCAAGAAACAAACTTAGAAAGCCTAATTTCACAGAAATACGAATAGCCTTGTCTGGATGTTGCCAATAGAAGGGAATGTATTTGCCCGGTGATAGTTCTACATTATCAGGGAAGTTCCCTGTCGCATCGCTTAACAAATAGAGCGAATTTGAGGTCAGGCCGACATAATCTTTCGTCAATCCCTTTATGGAACCTGATTTGAACGCTCGGTATATGGGTTTCCCTGTTCCTTCTATTTTTACAATGGCCAGTCGCTTTACTTTGTCATTCGACATCTTTTTCGTCATTCCAAAAATCTCCTCAAAAACCGAACTTTGCAAATAGACTTCACCATCAGCATCTGTAATGCTGAAAATCCCGCTCATAAACAACTTTTTATTGATGTCATCCGCATAACTGTCCGTGTTTGATTTGTTGGGCAGAATGGTCAATACTTTTTTCTGTGTTTTCATATCTAATTCTATTTAGTTTGATTCTTTATGAAGTAAGTCGTTTCCGACACAAAAATAAAGGTTTTCATAAATGCAACTCATAAAAATCAATTCTTCTTCCCTGAACGTACTGGACGGATAATATAACCACGATCACGAGAACCCGTGCCAAATCCGAAAGGGCCATCATGTATAAATATTGTCCAAGCACTCATTGGATTCTCGACTTCAAGCGAATTTGACCAATAGAAAGCATGATTACCGACACCTCCAATTTCATAATTTCCGTATTGGCCAGAGGCAGGCAAGAAAAGGGTTTCCCCGTTAGTTCCAGTAAATAGTCTTCCGTTTATACCATTCAGAGTCGTCCATATGGAAGAACAGGTATTAGCAAGTTCTTCCCATTCGTCAGAAGTGGGCATACGCCAATCATCACCCCAATTGACTGTTGCGGCATCATCTTCGGGTAACAGCACTGTTAAGTTATCTACAAACCAATAATACCCATAGTCAGGTTTAGTGCAGTACTTAGTTAATTTATGCGGACTTTCAACGCAATATTTATAGGTAGTAAAATTATATGGACCAACTTTTTGTTGTGTTTCACCCCATGCAATATAGTCTCCATACCCTTCAGGTAAATCAGCACCAACATTGCAAGTCGCCCACAAGGTGCCGCTCGGCAGACCGAGGTCAACAAATTCATGCTCACCAAAGCCTCCGCCATCAAGTGTTGTAAACTCAACATCCAAACCATAAGCCGTACCCATCTCATTGACAGCATAGGCACGGACATGATAAGTGGTATTTGCTTCCAAACCACCCATCGCAGCAGTAAACGCACCCATTCCAGTTCCAGCGGCAACATGGCTGTCGCTAATTGTCGGGTTGGCGTTGGTACTCCAGCAAATGCCTCGCTCGGTCACTTCGCTGCCGCCGTCATTGGTCACTTCGCCGCCACATTGGGCAGAACTGGTTGTGATTTCCGTTACCTTTATGGTTATCACGGTTGGCAGCATAATCTCAGGCGGCGTAATAGGCGAAGCCTCGGTTTTGAAACTCTTCAATGCCGTCCGCATGGAGTTGAAACCATTGTGGAACTCGTAATAATAACTGTAGGTGGTGTTTTCCTTCAAGCCGGTCAGTTCCACATAGAGCGTGTTTTGCACTACGCGCATCTCGGCTGAAGTCATGTTGGTTTCGTTACCACCCTCGCCATAATACAGATAGGCTTTCTTCAAGGTGGTAATGTAGGCGTAATCGCACTGGATGTTGGCGGTAGTTGTGCCTACCGTCACCAAATCGCGCTCTACGTCCACATATTTCAGGTTCACTTCTGGGGTTTTCTTGCAAGAGGCCAAGGCCACCACAAGAACCATGATTATTATACTTATCTTTTTCATTTTCATTCGGTTTTAACGGTTTTCAAAACTATATCCCAAGCCAATCTTGCCCTCAAAGATGCTAAAGTTAGTCGTCATGGCATCCAACGAGAGGACGAAGCCTGCGAAATTGAACATCAAGCCCGCCGAAACGTCCACGCCCACGGCAGAGTAGCCACCGTTGCGCACCCAGCGGTTGTCCAAAGTCTTCCACGACAGCGAGCGATTGCCGAAGCCCGCGCCCACTTTCACGTATATTATATCATTCAGGCGCATCACGCCGCCACCCATGATGGAAAGCACGGTCTTGGCGTATTCGTCCTTGTAGAAAGGCAAGTCCTCGCCCACAAAGCCATTGGCATCGCTGACGGCTGCAGGAGCCAGACCCGCGAAATGGAATCCGCTCATCACCGAGGCAAACCAGCCAAACTTCCGCACTTGCCCGATGGTGAAACCAGCGGAAGGATTCTCGGTGTTGGTGTAGGCACCATTCAGGGTGATGAAAGTGATTTTCGGGACTTGTTTCACCTTGGGGGCTTGCGTCTGTTGCGTTTCCTTGGTCACAAACTTGAAGCGGATTTCGGGATAATCGCCGTAGCCCAAATCACTGAAGGCCTGCCAACGGATGGTGTGGTTCTTGCCTTTCGGCACAACACGGTTCACATAACCCGTCACCTTCATCGTGTCGGTGTAGGTTTTTCCGTCATCGATGGAGATGAACAAACGCACATCGGAACGCAGGTTCAAGTCGTATGTGATGGTCACCATCTTGTCATTCTGCACGGCATGGATATTCGTCACATGGTCTTGTGCCATGAGAGTTTGTGCACCTATTAATAATAGGGCTGTCGCTAATAGTGTTCTCGTTTTCATGGCTTCTCGGTTTTTTCGGGTTCAACATCAGCGAAGGCACCGCGGATGGTCATTTCCACCGAAACGCGACGATAACCGCCGCCTTTCTCCTTGTTCTCCACGGCAAACTCTTGGAAACTGTTTTCCGTGTGCTTCAACGGCTCCACCTCGGTTTTCAAGAAATGCTCCACACCCTGCGTGCGCAAAAAAGCCAACTGGCCATTGGTGGTGATGCCCGTTTTTTGCGTCACGGTCATGTTGTAAGGCTCGCCGTTCAGGGTAATGGGCTTGTCGGTAAAGTCGCCGTACTCGCCCTTGTAGGCGATTCTTGAGCGGATGGGGTTGCCGTCGGTGGCTCCCGTGATTTTCACATCCACCTTAGTGCTTTCTTTCAGGTACTCGGCAAGGTCTTTCTCCAACTTGTTTTTCAAGAAGTTGCACATCAGCATACAGGCGTTGGAGTTCTGGATGGTGTATTTACCAAGAGCGTAGTCGTCGGCGGCATTGGTCACCACAAGGGTCTCGTAGGCCACCGAGATAATCAGGTTATTGTCCTGCACTTCGGTCTGCACCTCGATTTTCACATTATCGGAAACGCGCTGGCCCTCAGCAAGATTGGCTTTCATGGCCTCCAATTCCTCTTGCCAATTGCGTTGGCGTTCTTCGTTGTCCTTTTGGATTTGCTCCTTGGTCTGTTCTTTCTTCAGGTATCGGTAATGGAACCGTTCCGACACCGTTTCCACCTCCTGCCCGAAACTCATTGCGGACAGGGCGATTAGGATTGTTGTTAGTAGTAATTTCTTCATATTGGGTTGATTAAATTGATTATTGTCGTTCATTCATGCAAGCATAAAAAAAGCGTGAAACTCGACTGTTTCCCGCTATCCAAGGTATTTGGCGTAACCTCTCTATCCCGATGAAATAGTCCAGCTCACGCTCAGCGTGAGCATTTTGACTAAATCTTGGAAAGAGAACTCCATCATAAAAATCGCCAAATTTTTGGATAGAAGTATTATCGTCTCTATGCTTGCTTATTTATTAAAGTATATTTGTCGTTTCTTTATGTTTAGTTCAACAATGCGTTAATTATCGCCGCAAATATAAAGATATTTTGTTTGAAAACACAAAGTGCCACTAATTATTTTCTCAAAAACCGCTCCACCACCCTATTAAATGCCTCATAATTCTTGTTGGCAATAAAATGGTCGCCTTCGATGATGTTCATCTGTGCATCGGGCAAACTTTTGTAAATGAGCCTCGTATGCGACTCTTTGATCATGTCTTTCTTGCCTGCGATGACCAACACGGGGATGGTCAAGCGGGCAAGTTCAGAAGGGTCGATGTGCGGCTCGTTCACCATCAGGCCGAGGAGTTCGGCGTTTTGCTTGGCTTTGCCTGATTTCTTCGAAAACATTTTTGCAATGCGGTAGCCGATTTCGATGGGCCATTGGTACAAAGGCTTCACACCGCTTGGGAAGAGGTTGGCACCGTTAAGAATCAGTTTTTCAATCCGTTCCGGGTGTTTCAGGGCAAAGGTCAAGGCGATGTTGCCGCCGTCGGAGAAGCCCAAAATGATGGCTTTGGTGATGCCTTTCGCGTCCATAAAGTCCTTCAAATCCTCGGCGAACTGCTTGATGGTGAAAGGTTTTTCGCCTCTCGGCGACTGTCCGTGACCGCGTGTGTCAATGGCGATGACGCGATAATCCTTTGAGAAACAAGGGATTTGATGCTCAAAATAGTCGCAACTCTCTCCGTTGCCGTGGAGGAGAATGAGCGGTTGGCCTTGGCCTTGCTCGATGTAGTGAAGTTGGATGTCAGTCATATCATTTTGTTGGTCCTTCGACAGGCTCAGGAACCAAAGGCCGTTGAGCTTGTCGAAACGTCGCTAATTTAGGTTTAACTTTTCAAAAACAGGGTGCGTTCAGTTTCAGGGAATTTTTCAATTGCATAACGGAGCATAGTGCGCGGCATAGACTGATAACGACTTAAAAGCCAGTCTTTCAGGCGTTGCTCGTCGCGTTTGCCGGCTTCGCGCAAAAGCCACCCGACGGCCTTTTGGAGCAAGTCGTGCAAAGGTTTGGGCTTTTCCAAGAAGATGTCAGCAATGGCGTAGGTATCATCCAACTCGCCGTGGCGAATGAACTGCATCGTGCTCACCATCCCGATACGCTGTTCCCAGATGGTCTTGCCGTCGCGGGCAAGATCGTAAAGCAAGGTTCTGTCCTTGTCCAAAAGCCAAGTGCCGAGCAGTTCGTAACAACTCAAGTCTACCAAGTCCCAATTATTAATACACTGTGTATGGGAAAGATAAAAGTCGATGCATTGTTGCTGCAAAGCTATGTCTTTCTTGGCGTGTTTGAAGATTTGCACCAAACTGAACAGGGCGGCCAAGCGCATTTCGTGGTACTCGGAACGGATGCAGGTTTCCAAGTCTTCAAATGAAGTCTCTTTCCAACATTCCTTCACCACCTCGCGGGTCACCGGCACCTTGATTCCAAGGAACTTGTCGCCCTCGCCATATTGCCCTTTGCCCGTCTTGAAAAAACGAGAGAGGCCTGCGACTTGGGTGGGGTCTTGGTGGGCTAAAATGTTATTATAAAGTGTGTTATCCATAAGAAAAGGTTTGAAATTCAATCCATAAGAAAAGGTTTGAAATTCACTCCCAAAACAATTCCTCCGCCACGCCATCTGCAAAGAGCATTTGCGCATCGTTCAGATAAAGGAATTCCCGTGTTTGTGAGAGGCGGCATTGACTGATTAAAGGTTGGGCGTGTTGTTCGCAATAGGTTGAAAAACGCTCGCCCATGTTTTTTTTCATCCATTTCAGGTCGATGCCCCAATGGGTGCGGAGGCGGAGCATCACATATTCGTCATATTGCTGTTCGGGAGAGAGCAGTTCTTTCTCTTTCAGAGCTTTGCCGACAGTGGGGCAAGCCCCACTGTTCCTACCGGGCGATAGCAAAGCATCGCAATAGTCTTCCACATTCGATACATTCCACTGCCGCGAAGTGCCGTCAAAGGAATGCGCCGAAGGCCCAAGACCAAGATAAGGTGTTCCGAACCAATAGCTTGCATTGTGCTTGGAATGCATCCCACGGCGGCAGAAATTGGAAATCTCGTAATGCAGATAACCGTTTTCGGTGGCGCGACTACAAAGGATTTCATAATCGCGTAGCGCATCGCCCTCATTAATGGGTTGCGCTTTTTCCAATTCGATTTGTTTGGTAAGTATGGCGTTGGGTTCCAAGGTCAAAGCATAGGCGGAAAGATGGGGTAGGTTGTAGGAGAAGAAAATGTCTAAATTCCTGTTCCATTGCTCAGCATTGGAGGTGGGCAGGCCGTAAATCAGGTCGATGCTAATGTTTTCAAAACCAACTTGTTTGGCCCAATCAAGGCATTGGCGGGCGTGTTCGGCGTTGTGCTTGCGGCCCAAATACTGCAAATCGTTGTCGAAAAAACTTTGGATGCCGATACTGAGGCGATTAATGCCCAAGTTGCGCAGGTCTTCAAGGTATAGGGGTGCCGCCGCCGAAATAGATGGTATTTAAGGCTTTGGGGGTTGCATTGGCAATGCAACAGCCGGGACTTGGGGAAAGATAGTCTTTCCTTTGCACGATTTCTTGTTTTAATGCCTCCAAGAATCGGTCTTTCAACTTCGTTGAAGGCAAAGAATAGAAACCGCAATAGCCGCATTTCGACTTGCAGAAGGGAATGTGTATGTATATGCCAGCCAATGGATTGAAGTTTAGAGTTTAGGGTTGAGAGTTTAGAGTTGGGGTTATATAAAAATTGAGAGTTGAAAGGCTTAAGCCACTTTCAACTCTCAACTATTAATATTAATCAAAGTCAGTTTTTCTTGCAGCCAGCGAGGCACTTGTAGGCCAAACCAGCGAGGCAAGCGCCAACGAGCGGAGCCACGATGAAGAGCCACACCTGACCCATAGCGCTCCAAGTACCGCCGCAGTTGGAGAACAGGGCAACGCCAAGTGAACGGGCAGGGTTGACCGAAGTGTTGGTCAGCGGGATGCTGATGAGGTGGATGAGCACCAAGGTGAGACCGATGGCCAAGCCGAGGATGACCATCAGGAACACGAAGGTCAGCAGGCACTCAACGAGGAAGGCACCACCAGTGGAAATGGCCTGATAGCCCGTTTCGGCACCGCCGCAGGCTTTCTGGAAGGCTTCGCCAAAGCCGTTGGAAGCGAAAACGCCGGTATCGCCAGCGCCAGTGGCATTCCAAATCACGAGGAGCAAAGCACCGGCAATGATGCCGCCGATGAACTGGGCAGCCCAATAGCAAAGCATTTCTTTCAGGCTCATGCGACCATTGGCCCACACGCCAAAACTGACGGCGGGATTGAGGTGCGCGCCCGAAATGTGACCGATGCCGTAAGCCATAGCCACCACAGTCAAACCGAAGGCGATGGATACGCCAAGGAAACCGACATGTCCGAAGAGTGCAGTGCCGCAGCCTCCGAATACCAAAACGAATGTGCCGAACAGTTCGGCGAAGAATTTGTTACTCGTTTTCATAACTTTTTGAAATTTAATGAGTTATTAGTTAATTAAATGATTGAGTTCGACCGAAACCACCGTTCTAATGGTTCTTTTGAATTGTGCAAAAATACGAAAAACTTTTCAGCAAGCAATTTTTTTGCATTTAGTTGTCGCAATAAAAAAATGTTTTTTTCTATTTTTGCGATTCTAAATAACAAGGAGTTATGCTGGATATGAAGAAGTTGTCGGCCATTGCCTTGCTTTTGTCGCTTGTTTTTTCGGGCATGGCGCAAGAGCCAAAATCCTATCGTTTTTCGCTTGAGGATTGCATCCGTTTCGCCTTCGCCAACAGCAACGAGCGCAAGTCGATGGAACTGACGGGGGAATCGTTGGCGACGACCTACGAACAGTCGAAACAGCAACGATTGCCGAGTGTAAGTGCTTCATTTGGAGAGAACTTCTCGAACAATGACAATGGCTGGTCGGTTTCAGGCAATGTGGGCGTAGGCTCCAATGTGACGATTTACCAAGGCGGCAACATCAACAACACGATTGAGCAGAACCGCCTCAATGTGGAACGCAATGAGGTTCAGTTGGAACGCTATGACAATCAGTTGACTACGCAGATTTTGCAGAGTTTCCTCACCATTCTCGGCAATCAGGAATTGCTGAATTACCAGCAGGAAGTGCTGAATACAAGTCGGGAGCAATTGAAGCAAGGACGCTCACGCTACAAGGTAGGCTCCATCCTCGAAAGCGATTTGCTTTTGCTTGAGGCGCAATACTACAGCGATTCGAACAATGTGGTCGACACGCGCATCAATATCGAGAATAACCTGCTGGATTTGAAGGTCTTGCTATCGATGAACCCGACTGATGATCTTGAAATTATCTCGCCTGATACGGACAACCT
>CACXQO010000002.1 GCA_902769815.1 uncultured Bacteroidia bacterium
ACAGGCTATTGGCATTACCTCTACGCCAAGCCATAACAGATACCTCCAGTGGGCCGTTCGCGATTTGACGTTGGAAGGCGGAGACCATGTCTATGGCACGCTCAGCGGCAACTACAAGGTATCACATGTGGTGACATCAGCATTACGGCAGGTATTGTGAATGCCACTGGCGGTCGTGGAGCTGCCGGCATAGGAAGCGGTTTCGTAACATATAATGGTATACATAATACATGCGGCAATATCCGCATCACCGGCGGACAAGTTACAGCTACGGGTGGCGATGGCGGAGATCATGCCTATCCTGATATTATGAATGATGTAAGTTGGACATCTTATTCTTATAATGGAGGTGCGGGTATTGGAACTGGCTCTACTGTCAATGGTAGTGGCTCCAATGCAGGCTCCAGCAGCTGCGGCTATATTAGCATCACCGGCGGACAAGTAACCGCCACCAAGGGCGGCGGCACCCATCCTGCCACCAACAGCATTGGCAAAAACCACAGCGATTATAACCACGGCACCTGCGGCACCATCACCATTGGCGGCACGGAGTATCCCAGCGGCGCAACGCCCAACCAGTCCGACGGATTGACGTTTGTTTATCCTGTTCCGGCCCCTCCCACCGCTCCCGCAGGTGCCATCAACGGCCTCTTCTCGGTGAGCGCCACCCAGCAGGTCTGGTTCTCGCAGGGCAACCTGTTGAACACCGGCTATTTCGCAGACAATCAGTATAACTATGGTGGTTTGCTTCAGTGGGCTGCGTCTTTTACCTCAAACTATTCCGGTGACTGGCGTGCGTTAACTAGTGAAGAATGGAATTATCTCCTCACAGATAGAGCCAATGCGTCAAATTTGTGGGGATTTGCTAATGTCGAATCTTTTAATGGTATTATCCTCCTCCCCGACGGCTCTTCATTAAGTATCAATACAAATCATTCTGCTTGGGACAACAATAGTATTGATAATACCACATGGTCGGAAATGGAGGCCAACGGCGCGGTGTTCCTGCCTGCTGCTGGCTACTTAGACGGCAGCTCGCCAGAGGACAATGGAAAGAAAGGCTACTACTGGTGTTCTACGAGTGGCGAATACGTGAGATTCGGCGGCTCCGGCAGCTCTTTCGAAGCCCCGACCTACTATGTCGGCGGCGGCGGTCGCCGCTCTGTGCGCCTCGTCATCAACGTGCAATAATCTGATAGACATCAAATAAAAACCAACGCAACAGGAGGCCTTCGGGTCGCCTGTTGTTTTTTATTGGATAGATGTCGATTATTTCATCATCAGTTTGACCCGTTCTTCCGAATTTGCAATTCGGAAGCTGTGAATATGAGCATTTGCAATGCGGGAATGATACCAACCTAATCAAATCCAGAAAAGGCGGCCTTCATTTTTGAGGGTCGCCTTGTTTTATCGTTTTCGTCAGGGAAGCATGTTTTCATTCCGTTGCAAGCAGGGACTGCCGTCGCCTGCTTGTGTTCGGGTCGTCCTTTCAGGACTTTGGCGGCATCATGGACCCCAACCAAAAAACCATAAAAAGCATTGCACCGAATCTGCAACATTTTTACTAATTTTACGGCCAAATTCAAAGGTATGGCCAAGAAATTGGTGATTGTTTTCATTTTACTGATTTCCAGTTTATTAGGATTCCCACAAAGTCCCAATCAAGACAGCATTGCTCTAAAAAAGCCATCCCTCCCCCCTTCCCTGCCCATAGATTCCACCTTCGTCACTTACAACGCCTTCCAGTTCGACAGCATCTTCCTGAACAGTTCAAAAGTCATCGACACACTGACTTTCCACACTTCGGACTTTGAGGTTTTGGAACGCGAAAAAACCATCTACAGCACGCTCTCCAACACGGGACTTGCCCATAAGTCGATGAGATTCAACCATCTGCATCAAGCGGGATTCGACATGAGCCTTCCCTCATTCATCGTTTACATGCAAAACGAAAGCAAGATGGTTTCGTACCAGTCGGTCCTACCCTACTCCGAAATCCGCTATGTGATGACCACCGCCGACAAGGAGCAGCACCTCAACGTCAAGTTTGGGAGGCAGTTCTCCCCTCGCCTATTCGTTTCCTTCGCCTTCAACACCGACTTTTCGCCCGGGACATTCAAGAACAGCAAAAGCCTCAACAACTATTTCTGGCTCAACGCGCATTATTTCACGAAAGACAACCGCTACGGCGTGATGGCCTACTATTACCGCAACAAACTCGAAATGGGAGAAAACGGCGGCATCGTCAATGATGAAAGTTACATATCTCACACAGAATCAGACAATTCCGTCATCAATATCAACCTTTCTTCCGCGACCAATTTCGTTGTTTCGAGCGGTATCGGTTTCGAGCATTACTTCAACCTCTTGCCACAAAAAACAGTGGTCAAGAAGCAAGAAAGCACCACCATCGAAAACGATTCCATCACCACGATTCCCTTTTCCAACGACAGTCTTTTGATGGACACATTGTCGATGGACACTTTGAGGATAGACACTTTATTGATAGACAGCATAAAAACCATTGAAAATCAAGATATTGCAATTCAAGAAACCAAGGTCAGGAAATTCACTTTGGGAAGGATTTGCCACAGTTTCAGTTACCTGAACAACAAACTCTACTACAACGAGTCCTCCCCCACTGCAGCCTTCTACCAACCTTACGACACTTTGCTCAACACAACGAAATCGACGGACACAACCTTGGTGAGGGCTATAAGGAACTCGCTGAAATGGAGCAGTTTAGGCTACCAAAAATACAATGACGACATTCCATTTTACCTTTATGCGGGCCTCTCGCACGGTTTCTATAAGGTGAAACTATTCGACTACCTTGAAGGCGAAACCTTACTTTCGCGCAACTATCAGCAACTCAGCGTGAACGGCGGCATCATCGTCAATCTGTTCAAGTCGACGCGCATCACGGGGCAAGGCGAACTTGTCACCTTGGGCTACCAAATCGGCGATTTCGACCTCAGAGGGCAATGGAAACAGTTCCTCGGAACGAGCAGCAAAAACTGGGGTTTCGCCACCTTCGACGCGGAAATCAAGCGGCAGTCGGCCAACTGGTTCGAGGAGAGTTATTCGTCAAACCATTTCCGCTGGGAGAACGATTTCAAGGCCGCTACCTACCTGACTTTCAACCTGAAATACAACTACAAGACCTATTGCATCGGCGTGAGGCAGACCAGCATCGCCAACCTGATTTATTTCGACACCGATGCGCGTCCCGCCCAAAACGAAGGCATGTTCAGCATCCGCGAGGCTTACCTCAGTTTCTACCAAAGCCTTTGGCGATTTGAGTTTGAGGGTTTTGCGAGTTTGCAAAAGTCGAGCAATGAAGAAGTTATGCACCTGCCTCTGCTTCAGGGCCGACTGAAAATCGGGTATTCGCAGCCCATTTTCCGCAAGGCTGCCACACTGTATCCGAGCATTACGGTACGCTATTTCACCAAGTATTACGCCGATGCCTATATGCCCGCCACGCGGGTTTTCCACCTTCAGAACGAGGTCAAAATCGGGAATTTCCCCTTTATCGACATGTCGTTGGCCATCAAAGTAAAAAAAGCGCATATCTATTTGGTTTACAGCAATATGTTCCTACTTACGGGTAACTACAATTCGTTCATCGCCCCCCACTACCCCATGCGCGACAGCAGAATCTTTATCGGGGTCAATTGGAGATTGTTCAACTAAAACCACGCAGCAATGATTCAACCCGACCTGATACCCACAACCAACACATTGTCAAGACTTAACGATACCTTACCGCAACTCAGGGAGGCTTTCCCCCGACCTGACCTCATCAACACAGTGGCGGAGCAGGCGGCCAGCGGTAGTTCGTCAAAAGACATCGGCCTGACCATTGCCATCATCGGTTTGCTCATTTTCACGGCTCACCTTTTCAGCGAAATCTTCAGCCGCAAGCGCATCCCCGATGTGCTGTTTCTCATCATCATCGGCTTGCTCATCGGCCCCGTTTTCCATTGGGTTTCGCCCGAAAGTCTTGGAAACGCGGGCAGTCTATTTTCGGGCATCACATTGGTCACCATTCTTTTTGAAAGCGGTACACAACTGAGATTCAGTGCCTTAAAAGGCTCGTTTAGAGGAGCATTAAAACTCACCGCCTTGAATTTCGTGTTCTCCGCCATCGCTGTTTGGCTGGTGGGATGGCTGCTTTTGGACATCGACCCCGTCATTAGCATGATGCTTGGATGCGTGCTGGGCGGCACGGCCTCTGCCGTGGTGATTCCCATTGTGAGGCAGATGCGCATGTCGGAAAAACCCGCCACCATGCTCATCCTTGAAGCCGCCATCGGCAATGTGTTCAGCATTGTCCTCGCCTTGGCCCTGATGCAAGCTATCCAGTCGCGACACGTGGTGTTTGGGGCCATCCTCGGCGACATTTTCTCCTCGTTTATCCTCGCCACGGTGATGGGACTGATTGGCGCCATCTTTTGGGCTTTGATTCTCGACCAAGTTCGCAACATCAAATACTCCATCCTCACGACACCTGCCTTCGTCTTCATCATCTACGGACTCAACGAATGGATGGGCTTCAGCGGTGCCATCGCCGCCTTGGCTTTCGGCATCGGCATGGCCAACATCGACAGCATCTACAACACTTGGCTCAAGAAATTCATCAAGAAAGTGCCAGTCAACCTAAACGAAACCGAGCGTTCTTTGTTCTCGGAACTGGTGCTGCTGCTCAAGACCTTTTTCTTTATTTATGTGGGCATTTCCATCCAACTCAACCAATGGCATCCATTCGTTATCGGACTGGGAATCAGTGTATTGCTTTTCATCATCCGCATTCCAGCCGTCCGTTTTGCCATCTCGAAGAAAGAAGGCATCCCCGAGAAGGAAATCGTGTTCATGTCGGCCCTCAACCCCAAGGGACTGACCGCCGCCGTACTTGCCACGCAAGCCCTCATTTACATTCCCGACGGAGAAATCGCTTTGTTTGTGAGGAACATCGTCTTTTCCGTCATCCTCTCCACCATTGTCATCAATTCCATCCTTATTCCCTTGATTGACAAGGAGAAAGGACTATATCGCCTTTATCTGAAAATGTTGAGTTTCAACCAAAAAATGAAAAACATGGTGAACAAGACCAAGCATGAAGGCGAAGAATGGCACCACAAACATTCGAAGGCACATAATCTTGTCGGAGAAATGTTTCATTCTGAGGTGATTACGGAAATCATCGAACATCAGGACAAACCCGGAGCCGTAATCAACAAAGCTGAATCGGGAAACATGGACGTAGCAGACTAAAAAACTATAAACTATGGAAAATCAAGCAGAAAAGAACGAGCAGAACCAAGTTGACGCATCGGTCAACACGAATCAGGAGCGAATCACTCCCGAAAAAGTCAACAAACTACACAACAACGAAATCTTTGTATTCGGCAGCAATCTGCAAGGGATGCACGGCGGAGGCGCGGCGCGAATCGCTTTCCAACGCTATGGAGCCATCATGGGCCAAGGTGTTGGTTTACAAGGGAAAAGTTATGCCATTCCCACCATGCAGGGCGACGCAAGCACCATCAAGCCCTACGTTGAAGAGTTCATCGATTTCGCCAAGCAACACCCTGAAATGACTTTCCTCGTCACAAAAATCGGTTGTGGCATCGCAGGTTTCACACCCAAAGAAATCGCGCCGCTGTTCAAGAAAGCCGTCAAGGTACAAAACATTTACCTGCCGATAGAATTTTGGGAGGAGTTGAAGCAGTAACGGCCAATTGCATCAAAACCGATAGACGAGCAATCCTTTCACCGTCCAATCGTGGAAGGCACCGCGAAAAGCGATGTCGTCTGCCTTATATTGGGTGTATGATTGGTCATTGAAGGCATCGCTGCTGCGGAAATAGGACCAGTTGTAGGTGAATTGCGTCGAGAAATAGAAACGGTTCAAAGTGAGGCTGATTGCCGCACTGCCGATGTAATTGGGCATGGGATAACACAAAATCTTGGTGACTTTTTCGCCGGTTTTTTGCCCGTCGTTATTCATTTCGTAGGCAGTGGTTTTCAGGTAGTTGAATACCGTCAGCACGGGCATGGCGGTCAAGTTGATGGTAAGGTTGCGAAGCCCTTTGTCGCGAGCATCGACGGGGTCTTTATGCCAAGGCACAAAGTTGACCGAATAGCCGCCACCCACCGAGGCTTGCATCGTGGCGAAACAGTCCAAGAGGTTGTAAGTGTTCCATGAGGCTTCGGGCGAGTTGTAGAGATTGCCTTGCATGAAACGTGCCGTCAGCATCCACGAACCGGCCGTGCGGCGTTGCACCAAACTCTTCTTGTAGGCTGCCGGATAGGCGAAACGCTTGTTATTGAAGACGTAATAGCCATCGATGGAAAGGCTTCGCAGTGATGCTTTTTCTTCTGTGATGAACTCGTCTTCAGAGGAAACCTTGCCATCTTCGTCAAAAAAAACAATTCCCGAAACGAATGGGTTGCTGATTTTGAAGTAATTCAGACGCAAGCCCCACGATTTTCCAAGGATATTGAAGGCAAAGGCACTCTTTTTCTCCGCACTTCGAGGCCCCACTTCGAGACCATAGCCTAAAACGACATTGCCATAGCCGACTTCAAGGCCAATTTTCTTGCAAAGGCTTTCCCTAAGTCCGTAGGTCGAAATGCCTTTGAGCGAGTGTGTTTCGTCTAATTCGAGGTCGAAGTCCACACCCACATCGAAGCCCGCTTTTTGTCCAGTGGTGAACAAGCCCAAAGAAAAACCGGGGTTCGGTTGGTAAATGTGCGACGAGTCAACCACAGCGGGCTTGGTCAAAAAACGATTGACCTTTCCCCAAAAGGTTTCTTGGGCATGAAGGGAAGCGAAGCAAAAAAACAGGGCAGTGACGACTATGAGTCTTTTCATTGGTGTGGAATTTGGCGCAAAGGTAAGTATTTTTCGCAATATGAGATATGTCGGCAATTGAATGTGAAAATCCGTCCATAGCGTGCTTAGAACATTAATTTTTATGGTTCTAAGCACGATATAAACTGAAAATTATTGTGATAAACATCAGAAAATATTGATTTAATAAATTGAAAATCAATTATTTTATTCTTTAAAAAGGTCTTCTATTGTAATTGTGCTTTGAACGCTATGTTGATACACATTCTGTTTTACTCCGAATGGTGTTATCAATGTCAGATGGATGGATTTGTGGGTCTTTTGCGATTCGATAAATCGGTGACGGAAGTCGGCATCGTCTTCGTTGTTGATGGCATATTCTTTTGTCGAAAACTTCATTTCGCATAGGTTGGTCACTCGGTCGGAGCGGTCGATGACCATATCGATCTGTGCTCCAGCACCATAGACAGGGTCTTTCAGCACTCGCCACGAAAACACCTGAGTGGAAACGCCTGCAATGCCCAACGCTTGTTTGATTTGCTTGAGATGCTCGAAGCAGACTCGCTCAAAGGCCAAGCCCTCCCAAGTGTTGCGGATGGGCGTGTTGGTGTTGACACTCCAAAAGGCTTCATCCGTTCCCGCCGTGTCGCGCAGGAATTGGTAATAAAACAAAGTGTAATTGTCAATGAGTTGGAAGATGGCGTTGTTTCGCTTGATGCCTTTGTAACTGTATTTTCTGATGAAACCACAGGCTTCCAAATCCTGCAACACCCGCGTCAGTTGGCCATTGTTGTCGATATTCCCTTCGCTGATGAGTTCCTCGCGGGTCAGCCCCATACGCTTAGTGCCTAAAATGGAAACCACTTTCAGGTATGGTTCGGGATTTTTGAACAGCGAATCGTATAGTTCCTTGTATTCGTAATGCAGTTTACCGCGAGGCGAAAAAAACAGATTGTCAATGTTTTGAGCTGCACTTTTCCCTTGTTCTAACAGCGACCAATAATAAGGAACGCCACCCATCACCATATAGGTTTCCAAAATTTCAAATCGGCTCATTTTCAGGTGGCGACTTTGGGCATATTGTTCACATTCATTGAGCGTAAAAGGTTGTAGGTGAATACGGTAAGTCACGCGATTGTGCAGGCCGCCGTGGTTGCGGAAAACATTGTTGATAATCCATGAGGTGGCCGAGCCGCAGATGATGAGCAGGATGTCTTTGTGGGCTGTGGCATAGGCGTTCCAAAAGTGTTCGAGTGCTGAAACGAAATTGGAGCGAGGCGCGTCCATCCACGGTAGTTCATCAATGAAAATCACTTTTTTGCCCTTCTTTTTTTGGTCAAGAAACTCCGAGAGGAGAAAAAAAGCATCGAACCAGTCGGTGGGAATGCGACATTTCTTCATGCCGCTTTTGATGAGCGACAACCTGAATTCCTTCAGTTGTTCCTTCGTTTTTTGGTTGGCCAAACCTGAGTGTTGGAAGGCGAATTTATACTTGAAAGTCTCCCTGACCAAGAAAGTCTTTCCCACGCGCCTACGACCCATTATAGCGACAAATTCAGAATATTCGGAATCATACGCTTTCAATAATTCGGTTATCTCTGATTTTCTGCCTATTAACATGATTAAAAAGTGTATGTTTTCGGCTGCAAATTTACAAAAAATCCGTTTATAGCGTGCTTAAAATATGATTTTTTTGTGGTTTTAAGCACGCTATGAACGGAAAAATCGCCCGCCGGAAAACTTTCCAACGGGCGATTTTGTACCTGAAAGTCGGCAATTATTTCGCCTCCTTCGGATAAGTCAATCCCATGTTATAAAGGATGAACGAATAAATATCAGCTTGCTCTTCCAAAACTTTGGAGATGGGCTTGCCGCCACCGTGACCGGCCTTGGTGTCGATGCGGATGATCTTGGGCTGGTCGCCGGTTTGGGCTGCTTGCAATGCAGCTGCATACTTGAACGAGTGGGCGGGCACCACACGGTCGTCGTGGTCGGCAGTGGTGACCATGATGGCAGGATAGTGTACGTCGGCACCGCTCTTGATGGTGTGCAGCGGCGAGTAGGCATATAAGGCCTTGAACATGGCTTCGTCGTCCTCGCTGGTGCCGTAGTCACTGGCCCAGTTCCAGCCGATGGTGAAGAGGTGGTAGCGAAGCATGTCCATCACGCCGACTTGCGGCACGGCCACGGCGAAAAGGTCGGGACGCTGGTTCACTACCGCACCGACAAGCAGACCACCGTTGGAACCACCGTTCAAAGCCAAGTATTTCGGCGAGGTGTATTTATTATTAATAAGGTATTCAGCGCAGGCGATGCAGTCGTCGAATACGTTCTGCTTCTGCAACTTGGTTCCGGCGATGTGCCATTCCTCGCCGTACTCGTTGCCGCCGCGCAGGTTCATCTGGGCATAAATGCCGCCATTCTCGATGAAGGGCAGGCGCGAGGTGCTGAAGCCGGGATTGAGCGTCACGTTGAAGCCGCCGTAACCGTACAGGAAGGTCGGGTTGTTGCCATCTTTCTGCAAGCCAGCCTTGTAGGTCAGGAACATCGGGACTTTGGTACCATCCTTCGAGGTAACAAAGACTTGCTCCGTAACGTAGTCGTCCGACTTGAAGTCGATGGCGGGAGCGCGGAACACGGTGGAGGTGTTGTCGTCGATGTTGTACTGGTAAATCGTGGTCGGGAAGACGAAAGAGGTGAAGGCATAGAACACTTCGGGTTCTTTATATTCGCTGCTGAAACCGACCGAACCGTAGGTGGGCAAAGCGATTTCGTGGAGCTGCTTGCCATCCATCGTGTAAACGTAAGCGTGGTTGGCGGCATCCTTGTCGTAGGTGACAATCATCTTGCCCTTGGCGAGACTGATGCCTGAAATCACATTTTCGCACTCGGGAATCACATCCACCCAATTCGCCATCTGCGGGGACTTGGCCGAAACCTTACAAATTCGACCCTTCGGCGCGTTGTAGTTGGTGAAGATGTACAAAGTGCCGTCAATCACGTCGATGGGGCTGTATTGGTAGTCCATGTCGTCGGCAATCTGTACAAACTTGCCCTTCGGGTCTTGCATGTCGCGAATCCACAGCGTGCTTCCCGCGCCTTGACCGCTCTCGAAGAGGAACATGTAATGCTCGTCTTCGGTGAGGTCCACTTGATGGAAGTAACGCGGCTGTGCGGGATTGGAATAGAAAAGCTCGTCCTGTTCCTGAGGCGTGCCGAGTTTGTGATAGTAAATCTTGTGGTTTTCATTCACATTGCTGAACTCCTTGCCGGCTTCGGGGCGGTCGTAGGCGGCATAGAAGAAGCCGTCCTTGTACCACGATGCGCCCGTGAACTTGGCCCATTCGATGTGGTCGGGGAGGAGTTCGAGGGTGGCCATATCCTTCACATAGATTTCAACCCAGTCGGAGCCGCTGCGTTGTATGGTGTAGGCCATGTATTTGCCGTCGTTGGAGAAACTGATGCCTCCGAGGGAAACGGTGCCGTCGTCGGAGAGTTTGTTGGGGTCGAGGAGGACGGTAGGTTCGCCGTCAAGTGTTTCTTGCATGTAAATGACGCTTTGGTTCTGGAGGCCGTCATTCTTCGAGTAGATGTAGCGGCCATGTTTCTTCGAGGGCATACTATAACGCTCGTAATTAACGATTTGCGTCAAGCGGTCCTTGATGGCGTTGCGGAAGGGGATGTGGCTCAGGTAGTCTTGCGTGACTTCGTTCTGCGCCTTGACCCATTTCGCGGTCTCGGCGGAGGTGTCGTTTTCGAGCCAACGGTACGGGTCGGCGACTTTGGTTCCGAAGTAGTCGTCAACGACGGTTTCGTCCATGCGCGTCTCGGGGTAAGCCTTGACGGAATAGTGTTCAGGCTGCTTTGGTTGTTGATTGCAGCCGAAAAGGGTGATTGTGCCCATAACTAATAAGGTGAGTTTTTTCATTATTGTGTTGATTTAAGATTGTTGGGGACAAAAGTACGATAATTTTGGGGAATGGGTGAATATTTATTACCAAAACGGAAACTTTGTGTGTCATTCCTCTATTTGTGAGTTTGGTTGTTCTAATCTATAAATTGTATTATTTCGTAGAGGATGATGGTGTTTACATCGCTTCGATTTGGGATTGCAGACAAGGAGGTGCAGCATTTTAAAAAAAGCATTACCTTTGCGCTTCAAACGAACCGACAATGATTGACCTACTGAAAGACTTGAACGAGCCTCAAAGAGAGGCCGTTACCACCATAGAAGGCCCCGTGATGGTCATCGCGGGCGCCGGCTCGGGAAAGACCCGCGCCCTCACCTATCGCGTCGCCTACATGATCCAGGAAGGCATCGACCCGTTCAGCATCATGGCACTCACCTTCACCAACAAGGCCGCCCGCGAGATGAAGGAACGCATCATGCAACTCGTGAACGCCAGCGACGCACGCAACGTGTGGATGGGCACCTTCCACTCCATCTTCGCCCGAATCTTGCGCATTGAGGCGGAGAAAATCGGGTTCACGAGCAACTTCTCAATCTATGACACCGACGACTCGAAGGCTCTCATCACACAGATACTCAAGGATTTAAGCCTTGACACCAAGGTCTATCCAGCCAAGCAGGTGCTGTCGCGCATAAGCTCGGCCAAGTCGAGCCTGTTTTCGCCCGAAGACTATGCCAACAACCCCGACATCCAAGAAACCGACCGCAAGTCGAACAAGCCACTGATGGCGCAACTCTTCAAGCTCTACAACGACCGCCTGCACCGCGCCAACGCCATGGATTTCGATGATATTCTGTACTTTACGAACATCCTCCTGCGCGACAACCCCGATGTGCTCTACAAGTACCAGAACCACTTCAAATTCATCCTCGTCGATGAGTATCAGGACACCAATTATGCCCAATACCTCATCGTGAAGCGCATCGCGGCCCTGTTCGAGAACATCTGCGTGGTGGGCGACGACGCGCAAAGCATCTACGCCTTCCGTGGCGCGAACATCCAAAATATTTTGAATTTCAAGAACGACTACCCTGATTACAAGCTGATTAGATTGGAGCAGAACTACCGTTCCACACAGAATATCGTCAATGCGTCGAACAGCGTCATCGCGCACAACAAGGACCAAATCAAGAAAAAGGTGTGGAGCGACAAGGAAGCCGGCGAACTCATCGGCCTCATCCACGCCAACAGCGACACCGAGGAAGGCACGATGGTGGCCAACAGCATCTTCGGCTACAAAATGACGCGCCATTTGGCCAACAAAGACTTCGCCATCCTCTACCGCACCAACGCCCAGAGCCGCTCGATGGAAGAAGCCCTGCGCAAGCAGAACATACCTTATAAAATATACGGCGGCCTCTCGTTCTACGACCGCAAGGAAATCAAGGACCTGTTGGCCTATTTCCGCGTCGTCATCAACCCGGAGGACGAACAGGCCTTGCTTCGCATCATCAACTACCCCGCCCGAGGCATCGGCAAGACCTCAATCGAGCGCATGATGGTGACCGCCAACGAGCAACGCACCAGCATCTGGAAGTGCATGGAAAACAACGTGTTTCCGCAAGATTTCAACATGGGCACCGTGAACAAGTTCCGCGACTTCATGGTGATGATCAAGAGTTTCCAGAGCCTGCAAGCCAAGATGAACGCCTTCGAATTGGCCAAGCACATCACCAACGCCATTGGATTGATAAAGGTGCTGAAGGAAGACGACTCGCCCGAGGGCGTTTCGAGGGTGGAGAACGTGGAGGAACTGCTCAACGCCATCATGGAGTTCAGCGACCGCCAAGTCGATGAAACCACAGGCGAGACCGCCCGCGTGGACCTCGTGCAATTCATGGAAGACGTGGCCCTTCTCACCGACGCCGAAATGAAAAAGGACGACGGCGACAACGACTTCGTCAGCCTGATGACCATCCACAGCGCGAAGGGCTTGGAGTTCCCGTATGTCTATGTCGTGGGCATGGAGGAAAATCTTTTCCCCGGCATCCTCAGCCTCAGCACCCGTGAGGAATTGGAGGAGGAACGCCGCCTGTTCTATGTGGCCATCACCCGCGCCATGACCAAACTCACCTTGAGTTACGCCGAGCAACGCTACCGCTACGGCAACCTCACCCTCAGCGAGCGGTCGCGCTTCGTCGACGAAATCGACGCCAACCTCATCGAGCAGACGCAGAAGGCCTCGTTCAGAGGCACTTCGCCGATGGGCGGCAGAGGCAGCTTCGGAGGACGCTTTGGCAAGCCCATCGCCGAGCCGGAGCAACACGGTTTCCGCAAGATAGAGAACACGCCCACGGCAAGGCCGACATCCAGCCAACCCGCTGTGCCACAAAACTTTGAGCCTTCCAACCCCGACCTGCTTCAGGAAGGGATGCGCGTGATGCACGCCAAGTTCGGCGCAGGCACCATCCTCAGCATCGAAGGCGCAGGGGCCAACAAGAAAGCCTCCGTCAACTTCGACGCAGGCGGCGTGAAAATGCTGATGCTGAAGTTCGCAAGGCTGGGGATAATCAAATAAAACCAGGAAATCTTGCGCTTCATTCACGGAAAAGTCGTATCTTTGCCCTCAGAAACAACAAGCGAGAGCGAAATATGGCCACAGGACACGAGAAACGGAAGCCGCAGCAGCCCCAGATTGACAAACAACTTGAGGCGACTGAAGTACAGAATAAGTTGGTAGAAAATCCGAGAAAAGATAAGTTTGCCGACTTTCTGATTGATGTGTCGAAATATGTATTTACAGGTGTGATAATCACGTCATTGTTCAATGATGTGACTGACAGGACTTTCCTTTACATACTGGGCATGATTATTGTCTTTGTTACGCTTTTGTTAGGATTAAGATTAACCAATAATAGAAAGGACAAGTAATATGGGAATGTATCTTGCTGCATTATTTGTGGGGTTGCCGTGCCTTGTTTTTCTCATCTTCACTTACACCCCCAAGGGCAAAGAATGGATGCGCCGCAACGGTCTCCTATAGGAAAAGGAAAAGGGGATTTCTCAAATTCTTGACAGCCAGAAATCCCCTTAATGAACATTTCATGGATATTCATGGATAAATTGTTCCATTTCTGGTACAATTTGCTGTTTTTTTACTACTTTTGCCGCCGTTTTTTTCAAAGTTTTTCTCGATAAACAGTTAATACATAATCGTTTCACATATTTAATTCAAATCTAAAAAACAATAAGAAAAGTTCTATTTACCCTACTCGCGTTGATGCTGGTCGGTTTGGGCTATGCACAAAGCCCCAAAACACCGAAACACCCAAGCATCAATCAACTCCTAGATGAAAGCCGGTTCCCATGCCAGTTCAATGGCCAAGGCAGTTGGGACGATGAAGAGAACTGGGCAAACAGCACGCTCCCAAATGAAGGAGACACCGTCGTCATCGCCCCAAGCGCCAAATGTTGGATGGATCCTGCGGATAGCCAAGTCCATTACAAGGCGATTTACATCATTGACGACGACAACATCGAAGAACCGCTGAACCGTTGCGGACAACTGTTTCTTCCTCAAGATGCAGAAGTGCAGGCTACCTTCATGAAGAAAATCAGAGGCTGGAAAGAACCATTCGTAGACTATGGCCAAAATGGCAACTGGTACCTGGTCTCCTTCCCCACGAATGTGGATGATTTGGGCGACACCCTATACATTCCCGACTTTAGGGGTGCCGGCATGATTACCGGGGGCAACACCTACGACCTCTACTTCTTCAAGTCATGTCCAGGATTCAATGGCGACCCAGAATCTGACGAACCTTACATGGGCTACCCTTCAAGGCCTTAACTTGTTGAAAATCAGGTTAAGGCCTTTTCAATTGCCCGAAAACTGCCCGAACATCGTATTTGCCCGAAACGAAAAACCGCCTGCCCTGTCCAACTGTCATTATACCACTATTCCACAAAGCAAGGCACTACTATGCTCTCCTTATTCTGCGCATAGCATCCTCAAGTTTTATCTCTATTCTTGTAAGCTCTCCGAGCCTTTGTTTCATCTCCTGAACTACAGTTTCTGACAACTTACCATTTTTAATACAGATATTAGCGTAGTGAGCCAATTGATTTATATTATTACCTGTCTTCTGCATTTCATAGATTTGCTTTTTATACACTTGTAGAAACTCAACTGCATTGATGGTGGCTCTCTCGCCGCCAAACAACTTGGCACGGATGTATTCAGAAACATTCATACCGGAACTGGCGACCATTTTTTCAAGTTGGTCGTATTCTTTCTGTGTCAATCGAATTTCTTTTCTTCTTACCTTATTATTCATTTTTCCCTGATGTTTAAAAATCTAAGTTGCGAGGATTTTTACCTTCCCAAAACCTCATCGGATTTTTGGGCAAAATTTGTTTTTGTACGTACAAAAACACATCTTGCAATTAAAACCCCCACGTAAAAAAATGCACTCTCTACAATCTTCATTTTCGAAATAATATTACCTTGTTTTGTTATTCCAAATTCAACATCTCCTTCCCTTCAAAATCCCAAAGGCCGAAACAGGGACCTCCACCCGTTAATGCCCATGTCGGGCGACCATAAAAAACCGCCTGCCAATGGATTGACAGACGGCTTTCAATATTAGTTTTCCATTTTTCAAACTAAAGAAAGAACCTCTTACGCATAATAGTAGCTTTGTGAAATGGAATCAAAAGTCATAAGGCTTAAGTATGATGTCAGCAGATTTGCTCCCAACGAAACTATGGTTGGCTTTAACAGTCATTGTCAGCTTTACAGTTTCGAGGTCTTCCACATGGAAAGAAATGCTATATTCCTTTTTTTCTTTAGGGGCCAATATCTCTTCCTGAGTAAGATTGGAGACTATACGATTTTTTGTGCCTTCGGCAAAAGAGAGGGGCACGCTGAAAACTACTGAAATCTTGGCAGGCATATCAGTGAGGTTTGTTACGAAGGATTTGACCGTCAAAAGGTCGCTGGTGTTAGCATATTCGCTTGTCTTAGCAGGAATCCCAATTTCATAGAGCATACTGTTTTTCCGATTAACATTGAGAATAATCGTCTTTTCCCAGATTCGGAGACCATCCATGCTTGCATCAATTCTTATTGTGCAACTCTTTGCTTTTTTCTCAATAAAAGGCACAAAACTATAACCATTGTTTTCCAAAATGATGGGCATTAGGTAACTGCTGCCTTTGTCAAGCCTAATTTGAAGATCAGAAGCCTTCATGTGGTCAGGGAAACTCAGTGTGAATTGAAACACCTTAGGCTTTCCCGCATGAAATGTGATGTCTTGGGAATCGAATGCGACGAAGAAGTCACCTGCTGTGAGTGTAATGATTCCATATTTACCATAAAGGCCGACAATGGCACAACCTTCAGAAAATTGATCAGCATGAGAGAATTGGACAGGGACAATGGCTTTCGTTGCAGTCCTATAACCGAAAAGGCCATCGGATGAGAAAACTTCAATAGATGGGTCGAAAGCAGGCTTTTTGTTGCGCTGTGGTTCAAAGCCTATGTTTTCTTCATCAAAAGCGAAATCATAATCACGTACTGGGATCTGGCTGGTTTTACTATACTTTCTAACCACCTGTCCTCTTGTGTTGATAACGGCATAGTTGCTTTGACTAATTTTATTGGTGCAACAAACTAAAGCCTCTCCCTTTTCGTTAAAGCTTGTGCCTTGCGACAAATTACCAAAATGGAAACCATGTATGGTCAAAACGTTGTTGTTTCTATCGATATAAAGGGTTTTCCCCTTTTCATTAACCACCGAAGCCCAACCTTGAAGGATTGGGCGAGCTTTCTGATACAGACATTCAATAATACGTTCCCCTTTGCTGTTGAGATAGCCGTATTTTCCAGAATGGTCGGCCACCACAATGCAGCCTTCCGAAAAGTGGGAATAATATGTGGCATAATAACCATTTCCAATTGCAGTGAAATAGTTTTCGGTGATGAGTCCTTTGATTTTCAGTTTTGTGTTTTCCCAATCGAGAACAAGGGCATAACCTTCCGAGAAGTCGGTGATTGAATCGGCAGTTTCAGGAAGTAGTGTTTTCCCTGATTTATTGATAAGTTGTATTTTGCCGTCTTTCACGCACTTGAAAAGATTGTTGCTATAATAGCAAATTGTGTCATATTGTGGCTTGACAAGCCATTTGGCTATACTGGCAGAAGCAGGAAGAACGATGAATGATAGTATGACAAGTAATAATATGGAGAGTTTTTTCATATTTAGTAAACAAACAGGTTGATCAACAATACTTTGGCAGCTTTTTATGGTTTTTGAGGAATAATGATATTTGGGTTTTCTAAAATTCTTTGCTTTCTCTTGATTGCAGCTTCGCGATAGAGGTTAGCCACAGGACTTTCCGTGTTTTCAAGGAGCTTTTCTACCTGATTGAAGCACCAAAGTGCACAAGAGTCATTCCTGTCGCATCCCCGTCGTCCGCGTGCCATGAAATCGTTGCCGAGTTGATAAAGTAAAACATAATCGCTTTCATTCAATCTGAAGGCTTGCATTAATAGATTATGGGCTTTTTTGTTATCGGGTTGAATGCCGCAATAAGAGCGCATCACTGCCCAAATTGGCTCAAAAAACATAGTGTCGCGATAGTCAGAATTGTCAAAATAGAGTCGGCTCATGAGGAATGTGGCTTGGTAATCGTTTTTTGAAACCAAGGTATCAAGCATACGGAGACCTTCTGTAGCGGTTGTTTCATCTAATAGTAACCCCATTGCTTTGTCGTATGTGTATTCTTCTTCAACAATGGTTTCTGGCTTTTCATGTGTGCCGAAAAAACCAATAACGCCGCCAATAACAAGGATTGAGGTAACGGCAATGATTATTGGCAAAACAAATCTCTTTTGTTTGGTGGTGAAACGTTTCTTTTGAGCCGCCTCTTTGATTTGTCGGGCCGAAGGTCGCTTTTCTGGGTCACTCTGAAGGCAGGCGCGAATAAGGTTCTTTACACTTGAAGGTACTTCTTTTAGTTCAGGCATAGATACCTTCCCTTCTGATTGCGCTTTGCCCCCCTTTTCACCAAAAGGAACAATGCCAGTTAGTATTTCGCATAGTGTGGCACCAAAAGCCCAAATGTCGCTTTCTGGTATAGGTTTAGCATTTGGGGCAAAACACTCAGGAGCCATATAAGCTAATCTTCTGCTGGTTTTATCATCATAACAACCTTTATTCCCCATCAATGGTTGACAACCGATGCCAAAGTCTGTAATGATAAAGTCGCCATTGTTGTCAATAAGAATATTGGTAGGTTTGATGTTCTGATGAACTATTTGAGGCTTATTGGTGTGCAGTCTGTCGAGTCCAGAAGCCACATCGGAAATAAATTTCCATAATATGGCCTTAGACATCGTCTTGCCTATGTATTTCTCCGCTGACCCAGCTTCACAATATGGGAATACAAGATATGGGATGTTTTCGAAAATAGAAAAGCCAATAGGCTGTAACAAATTGACATGATGACAATCATGCATTATTCTATAGTTGTCACGAAAACTCTGTTCACTTTCAATGTCAAGTGTTTTATAAGGATGATAGATTTTAATAACTACTTGAAGCCCTGATGACTCGTCTATGACATGATTTCTATCCCCGTATTGGGAAAAATAATTGTCAATAGTATTCACATCAACGGCCAACCATACATCAGAAAAATCGCCTGCTGTATTCAAAGGCCGCAACAATCTATAATGACCGTCAAACAAAGCCTCACCATTAGCAAATTCTTCGATATTTGTCATTTCAGCTATTCCCTAAATTAATAAAACGAGCTATTTCAACCTGACAAGCTCTCCTTCTGCTAATACTGTGGATGGAGTCATATGGTTCATTTTAGCAAGACGGTCTTTTTTGATGCCGAACTGCTGAGAAATCTCGTATATCGTTTCTCCTTCCTTGGCACGATAGAAATCTAGTGCCCCATAATATTTTCTCTTCTTTTTTTGAAGATATACCACATCTCCTTCATCGATGTCAGATTCAGTGTCAGTTTCATTCAGTTTTAGTATCTCTCGTCTTGGAATGTCGTATTTCATAGCAATGGAGGAGAGCGTTTCGCCTGGATAGAGGATGGTGCATCTTACTCCATTAATGAGAACCGCGTATTTATTGGTAATTTTCTTCACATCTTCCTCTTCTTCTGTTGCTACCGATTCGTCTATGACAAAGTCGCCTGACAGAGAGAGCTCTTCAGCGGTGATGGTCTTGGAGATAACCGTCTTTTTTCCTGGCTTTAACTTCACCCCACCATTGATGGTATATAGTTGGTAGGCATCAATATAGCCAATCAGAGCTTTGGCATATTCAGAGGCACTGGCGTAGCCTGCTTTTTGAAGGCCATACGCCCAACTTCGATAGTCATAAATGCTGTAGTTGAATAGTGATTGATACCGACTGCCTTCCTTTAGTACCTTTGAGTGGTCTTCGTATGAAGCAGCGGCTGAACTATACACACGGAATCGGCTCTTTTGTACCTCATCATCCCATGCAAAATATACACCTCTCGACCATCCTCCAACAGCCTTGATTCCAAAATGATTATTGGCATTTGTGGCGAGTCCGCTTTTTCCAGCACCCGACTCAAGGATACCTTGTGCAAGGGTTATGGGAGCGGGTATACCATACAACCTTTCCTGCTCAAGTGCGATTGACTTGTATTGATGGATGTAGTCACGAATATCAGACGAAGATTGGGCAAACGAGAAAGAATAACAACAAATGCTCAAAGCAATTGTTATTACTTTTAAGGCTATAACATGTTTTATTCCGATTATGTACAAAGAGATTACTCCTCCATATTCCTAAGTTTCACAACAATTGGCATAGCGATACATGACTTATTGCAAATTCGTTGCTGCATCAGTTTGTCAAAAGCCATCTCGTTGGCATGTAAATAGTTTTTCTTATCCTTAAATTCGATGTCAATATACAATCCGCGTTCCAATCCTGTTTTACCCCCTATTCCCTCAACGTTTATCTTTATCATAATGCGCTTAAACTCTTCCTTGCCAAATACATTCATAATCTCCTTACGCAAAAATGCGTCTATATCTTTCTTGGTATACAGTCTGTCATTAGTAAGAGCAAAATAACGCAGCAACTCAGAACGTTCATCGGGCGTAGCCTTATCACTTTTTTGGGTATATAATCTGTCATTAGTAAGGGTAGAATAACGCAGCAACTCAGAACGTTTATCGGGCGTAGCTTTATCGCTACCTCCTGAGGCAGGAACTAACACGCTCAATTTCTGTTCAATTGATGGCAACTTTTTATTTTCCATGAGTTCATCAACTTGTGGAGTGTTGCCGATTGCTCCTTGTGTGACAAGATAAGTCACTTTTGTTAATGTCGAAGATACACCATTTTTTATGTTCTTCATAACATAAGTGCCACTATCGAACTTGAAAGTCTTATTCGGCACTTTAACTTCGCTGTTGTTGCCAATGCGATTGATGGTCTCACGCAAGCGTTTCAAGGTTTCACCATCCTTAATGTCGTTATATTCAATAAAAGCGTAATAGTCATCAATAAAATGGTTGTATAGATTACGCACATCGCGGTATAAATCGCCATTATTGTAACGAGCAGCGTCAAAGTCGCGGACGATAATTTCGTCTGATGATGCGCCAAAACCTTGCTTTTGCGAGGCATTGCTGGTTTCAAGAATACGAAGAAAGAAGGAGTCGTCCTGTTTCTGTAGCTTGGCAATGGGCGACGATTGGCTAAGCGTGAGGGTACACACATCGACATTGACAACGGGAAAAGCATTAAGACAGATTGTACAATTGTCCTGAACCGTGCAACCTTGCGGGAAATCAATTTTGAGCCATAATGTATTGGGCGAGAATCTATCCAACTCATTGTCTTCAAGCCACTGTCTGAATTCACGAGGGTAAGCCTTGGGCTTGAAGATATCACGGTCTTTGGTCTTATCGGTGATGCATACCAATACTCCCTCCTTCATGTTGAGCAAACTGTCTTTCCAACTTTCGATAAAAGAGAAAAACTGCCCAGAGGCTTGCTGAGCATCAAATGGTTCTGCCATATTGATGTTTTCCATCTCGTTCATGGTGGCAAAATCAAGATTCCGATTGCCGATGCCTAAAGAAATGCGTTCTGGACTAATTCCTCTTGTTCCTTTAATGAACAGTGTCAATCCTTCAAGACACTTCACTTCTGTTTCTGTTGTAATGCCGACCCAAATGCGGTTAGGCTCACAGGCTAAAACAGACAACACCTCTGTGTCAAACTTCATCGTGGAGTGCGTCATCATAGACAAAGACGAATGAGGCAAAGCCATGGTCTCAAACAAAGGAATGTAGTTAAGGGCTTGTTTGCGCAACGGGGTTTTGTAAGAAAAGCTGGAACCACTGCCTATTTTGACAATTTCCGAGTTTTTGTTGGGCTTAAACGATGGCAAAAGCAGTGTTATCGCTGGAATAGGCTCCAATTGTTGCCATGGGATGAAATCGGTGCAATAGCGGTCTACAATCTGTCGGTCGATGCTGCCAATACGATCGTTTATTTTCTGTGTCTCGTTTAAAAGAGCTACCAGCATCATTTTTACGACTGGATCCATCTGTTGTAAGTCAATCTCTTCAACCGATAGCTGTTTCAATTGCTCAACAGCGTTTTTTAGCCTTTTTTCTAAATCAATATCCATACAAGTATTGTCTTTCTTGTTTTGATGGAACAGGGGGGTTAAATCGAACGTTTTATCGTAGGCTCCACGAAGAATACCACTTCTTTATTGTAAGGTTCCTCACAAATACCACTGTCGATGTCTCCTGTTACAAAAATAGAGACCAAATGCTTTGACTGAACCTTTTTGGTGTGTTGTTGTTTGATACCCGCAGGAATGAGTTTAACCGATACATTGACATTTTTGAGTTGTGGAGCGTAAATGGACAAATTCCGTTTGATGCTCTCTTGACATTCATTTTTGGTGATTTCGCGATGTGCTCTTTCGGCCAAAGTGCTGGTTTGACCGTTATTGAAAGTATTGTATTGGATATTGACATACTCGTAATTCCAATACTCAAAACCAAACTCTGGATCGGCAGAGCAACTACCACGTGGGGTATAAGCAATCAATTCAATTAGATTGTTGAGCATAGTCCTCAGCGATTTCAAATCGCGTTTCGGTTGGATGCTCAATAGATTGTCGTCAAAGTCTATCGGTGTGCTGATATAATTCATCGCATATTAGATTATTATACCCTTCCAATTCTCATAGTCCTTACGCAGAGTCAGTGTATAGGTCTTGACCTCGCTACTCACACCGTTGGCAACAGCTTTTAATTTGATTTGTACGGTCATATCTGGCTCCGACACTCTTTTCGCATTGAACTTGCTTTCAATGGAGATTTTGTCGCCTACAAGTTTCTTTGTCGGATCACTCCCATCCGTTGAATAATATACAACAGCTTCTGGGATAGTATTGATAACAGAAACAGTAATGGTGCGTTTGCTACATCTTTGGTTTAGCTGGTCGGCTGGAATACATGGAGCAGCGATTTTTTCCTCTTTGACCGGCTCTTGATTCTCCTCCATCAGTCCAATCTTTTCCTTAATGGAGAAACAAATTTCCAAACCTTCCTTGATTTTGCGGTAAGCGTTCTTGAAGTCGTAGGGCGAAAGAGCGTAGTTTCTGAAAGTATTGGCATCGGATAGGGTTAACCTATCATCAAGGTCGCAGGCTGTAGTGAAGGCTGCCACAAGCTTCTGGATCTGGGCAGTCAGTGTTATCGGGGTCATCAACTCCCGACCCTTATCGGTGTCTATCAGGATTTGTACCAAATTGGGCCAGAATACTCGTATGACATCCCTTGTGTTCGACGGAAGTTGTCTCCTCACCAAGGTCTCTACCTCTGATAGAGTTTGCAAAAAGCGTTCATACAATTCTTGGCACTTGAAATGAGAGGCTACAAAAAGGCAAGGAGGCACAAAGTCTACATCATCAACGTGCCAACCGCCAATTTCAGTATCCACAAGCCGGGCAATGGGAACGACATTGTCTGTAATGGGACTGTTGGGTGACACAAGGTCGAAATGGTAGCAAGGCTCTTCAAAGCCGTCAATAGTCTCTACCCAGTGTTCAGGATCCATCCCGATGGTAAGCAGCAATTCTTTTCCAATCGCATTTTCAGGCAGTTTCACACTCGTTGAGAAATGACAGGAATACTGTGTGTCAAAATTGATGTCAATTAAGTTTCCACCTTTGGTGAGAGCGAGGCAACATAGTGATTTAACCTCTATGTTATCCTTGATGATATCAACAGAGATGCGGAACGGTTGATGGCAGGGGAGCAGACCAAAGCGTCCAACCGATGCCAGAATCAAAGCGTTTTTTACCCATTCGGCAATAGCCATATCTGAAGCTTTCATAACCTCATCGGTCAGCCTCATCCCTTTTTTCCAACTAATTCTTCTTTGCATGATGTTTTATAGATTCGTATTATAATTCAAATAATAATTTTTTTCCCCATCCGCAAGGTATATAGGATTATTTGTGCTGATGTCGAATCGTAAAATGTCGTCAATTGCCATGAAATAATCCTGAATGAAACACCGATAAGTTTCCACTTCATCAACAAAATGAAGAAAATCCTTTTCCTTGTTGTTTTCTGGCCAAAAATGGATATCATAGATTGTTGATTGGGAATAATACTGGTTACCTACATAGAGAGTATCCAAATGGCCGCCCACGCAGTTGTCGTATTTCGGATCTTGGTCAACAAACTCAATCGATTCGTTATGTTTTTTAATAGTTATCCCTTCTTGTGTAAATACCTTGCGCAACATCAAGGTAAGCAGGGTTTTATTGCCTCTGATGTACTTACATGAAGGAAGAAAAGGGATTGTCTGCCTAACGAATCGATTCTGAAGTTGCTCATTAGGAATCTCATCGCCAAGAATGTCTATCAATGCCTTGTTGATTTCGACGTAAGCGTTGATTTTTTTCCTGACATCAAGCCGGAGACAAAGAAGCATCAAATCGACAGGCTCAAAGAAACGGCGAGCTTGTTTCTTCTCTCGTTCCTGAGCATCGTATTTTTCCTCAAACTTTTCCTTTTCTTCCTGCTTGGACAGGTTGTCGAATCGGTCTATAGGATGGAACATAAATTCCGGGAGAGTGTCGTAAATACCAGACCGTCCTAATGTGAGTTGCAGCGTTCCATCATGCATCTCCTCAATGCCAATCAAGTCATTATAAGCATTACGCTTGTGTAATCCTCTGAACTGCACTTTGCAAGTGCCTTTCGGAAAGTACTCAAGCAGCAACTCGGCATTAATATCGTCTGGTATGTTTTTCGGTATCATAGTTCAAAGTCATAAGTACTGTTGGACATCGCCATCAAGTTCCACATAAAACTCACCTTGCTCTGTGCTGACATGTACCACATCAAATGGCGGTATACCAATTTGTTGCAATGAAAGTTCTTGATAAGGAAAGTACTCGTCTATATTTTCGAAAAACGACTTGTGGAACAGTGTTCGATAGCTGAGTTTTCGCAGTTCAGCATCGGAGCTGATGAAAGCATCAAGTTTCGATTCAGGCAACATCACCTCGTATACCTTTTCAGGTCGGTCAGAGGTAATCTTGTCAACGAACTTGTTGTTACACATATTGATTTCGACCGATTTGACTTTAAGCAAGCATTTCAGTCCAGCAAGAACATCTTTTACTGACATAGTAGTTGACAGCTGTGGAGCGTTTATGACGGGTTCCCAACGCTCATGTGCAGGACAATTCTTCTTCCATGAAGCAAAACGAAAAATGTTGGTTGTGTTGGACATACCATCATAATGAAGCATCTTACCTTCAAGCGTTTGGAATTGCGTTTTTTCATCCACATGAATGACTTTCATGGCTTCTTGCACCTGGATGGCTCCAATTATGGAAGAACTGATAGGTGTGGTAGCCACACGACCTGCCGAACTTTGACTGCGCATTACGTCAGCACAACCCGTGCGCAACATGATTTGATTGAATTCCTCTCGCGAAAGGCCACATTCATAGCAACTGACACCTGGGGCATACACACGGGCTACACCCGTCAAGTTTTCAATACTGCCATCAATCCAGGTCTTGCCTGCCCTCATGCACAAACGATTAAGTTGGTAACGTGCTATACGGCTATCAAGACAGCCTATGACCACATCAACTGAGCGATACAGGCCAAATCCCACCTCAGAGAAAAGATTGCCCACAATGGGTGTCACCTTGATTTGCGGGTTGATTTCCATTGCCCGCTTGGCAACGACGTCTGCTTTATAGGAATGGTTGTACGCATCCTCTTCCCTGAACAGCACTGAGCGTGTGAGGTTTGAAATCTCTATTTGATCAAAATCAACCACAAAAATGTGTCCCACACCAAATAAAGCCAAGTTTTTAACCACCTCGTTACCGAGTGCACCTGCACCAGCCACCAGAACCCGAGCGTTTTTCACTTTATCTTTCTTGAACCAAGAAAGCAGAGTAAATACACCCTCACCCCATTCGTATGCTCTTTGTTTTTCCATCAAGTTTTTTTCAAAATCAACATTCAACATATTGGAAAATAGTATCACCGATGGTAATAGTATCGCCGTTGGAGAGCGGCACGGGCTTGTTGGTAGGCAATTCAGCGCGTGAATTGAATATGGTTTTCGTAGCCAATGGTTTAAGCATAGCTTGCGATAAGGAGTGATCCACATAGAGCTGAGCTTGTTCTTTGGCCACCTTATTGCTCTTTTCCCATGTCATCTGAATCTCGCAACGTTCCGTCATGCCAATGGTGACTATGTTGCCGCCCCCCGTAGCATTCATCCACTTGTGGATGGGAATGCGTTGTCCTTCTTTCACGCCGTTCTTGATGACCAGGAAGTATTTTTCAGCCAACATTCTGACTGTGACCAAAGAGGCTCCCAAACCACCGCCATAAATGATGAAGTCAAGCAGCCTATTGAGCCACTCCCAACGTGGACTTGCTTTGCTTCGGCTTGATAGATAAAGAATGACGAATCCGATGACAGCCGACGCAATACCACCTAAGAGAGCACTTTTGACAGGGATACTCGACTTGATGGAAAGGCTAAGCGAAATGCAGATTGAGAACAGCATATAGGCGGGCAGTGAGCAGTACCACTGGATGGCATGTTCAGACACACTTGACTGCAACCAACAGAAGATGGCACCACCCAATGCGAAGGAGGCCATACCGATGATTCCTGACAACAATGACAAGCCTAATACCTTCATTAACGATTTGCTGTCAGTTTTACGCACCCCATCGGTATAGCGGAACACTATCGACATGAAGAACCCAAGCAGCAAACCAATAGCGAAGAAGGAAGCCACCTTGGCCACGCAATCGTTGAAGATACTGTTTTGTGCTTCGCTAAGGCATTCATCAACAATGCCGCGTGCCAATCCCATAAAGACACGACCTCTACCGATAAGCTCATACACCAACCAGCTCACCAATCCAGCTACAATGCCTGCCATCGTTTGGTAACTGTCTCGCAACGTTCCTTTACTGAACAATTGTTTCCAATGTACATGATCCTGAAAACCGTCCTTGCAGTTTTGTCCGTATTCCGAGCAATGGTAGTTGTTTTGCTGCCAACACTCAACATGCATGATATGCTTGCACCGAGTCACTACCTTTTGTCCAGGAAGGATTTCCTTCCTACAGAAGTGGCAAACACGATGCGTCACGTTCTCTTCCTGCACATAGCGTTTGTAATACTTTGCCGAGAAAAGCAACGACTTAATCAAAGGGATAAGCCCTTTAATAATGAACAAGTAACAAACGATGGTGAGAAGGGTAATCAGGAGTGCCATCAACAACTTTATCGTCCAATCAACAACATTGGGCTCGCGCTTGGGCCAAGGATCTTCCTCAGCTCCGATGGAATAAATACACTCTCCTTTGTATAAACCATCCCAAACGGCCTTATAGTTTACTCTGTTTCCCCTATAGCAGTTGTTTTCCGAAACCCTATACGTGTAAGTGAAGTCCGCCATAGCGTTTCTGGCAGCCTGCTCCAAGCCCTCTTTCACATCTGCCATATCATTGGCAGGCAGATACTTACCTTTTCTTTCCATGATGACTGTTCCATCTTCGCGCCGAGGTTCGGTGATATTCTGTAATGTACGCGAGACCCTTTCATCTTCTCCATTACCCGTATGATAGAAGGCATACACCTGCGGAACCACTATGGAATCGTTATTCTGGTATTCGGTGACCTGAATAAAATTAATAACCTCCTCAACTTCAGGTTTCATGCTACCATCAGCGATGAGGAATAGCAAGTTCTTTCCGGGATGGTTGGCCGCTCGTACGGAAATAATTGTGTTTTGCTCGTACCCAGGCTCCTTATTGACATACTGGAGCAAATCCGAATTGGTATTGGTAAACTCAAACTCAGCCAGTTTTGCATACACGGCACCATAGAAATTCTTCGTCTGCGTACCTTGCTCAAATCGAGCGTCAAAGTCGGAGAAATTAGCCTTGGTGACCATCTCGCTCTTTGAAACCTGTTCACCATAGAATGAAAGGTAAACACAACTGTCGTGGGCACTTTCAACCAACTCGCCAATAACTTGACGTATCTGTCTCTTGCCGTCTTCGGGAATGTTGAGGTCAACCAATATGGAAATGGTATAGTCTGAAGGAATACGCTGGCCCGAAGTAAGCATTCGAATTGTTCGGCACTCGTTGGAAATCGTATCGCCGTCTTCAATGACAAGGAGATGCCGATTCATATCCTCCACGTCCAGTCCGAGCTCTTTTCTCTCGCCGTTGTCGATCTTCAGAAACAGGGTGAGGCTGTCATTCCCAATTCCATAGTCATATTGCTTATCAATGAATTGGATTCCATCCACAGTTTGGGCACCAAGCGGCATTGCCCATACCATTAAAACCAAAAGTGCCAATAGTTTCGTGTAAGTTATCTTTTTCTTCTTGTCCATATCTTCAAGTCTTCTAATTGTTGTTCACCATAATAGTTTTCGTCCGTGCAAAGGTTGCCATCAATGATGGGAATAGAGGTAAGAAGCCCATCGGAGGTGGAATAGACCAGCACGAACTTGATGTCGCCCAACTGTTGGGCAATGGCTTTCTTGACCGATGGAATGCTACAGTGCGTCACCATGACGAAAGCACCTATCGGATTGCAATCGACCACGTTCTCATCATCGGTGACTTTGACAACGACATACTCCTTTACGTCTTTTCGTTCAATGGGATAGCCATAAACCGTTGAAACAAGTTCTCCGCTATGTTCGACAGCTAACAGACCCATGTCGATGATAGCTCCATTGCTTAATTCAATACCATGGCAATTGTTACTACGCTGTTTTGCTCTTTCCAAACCGTTTCGATAATCCTCGGCGTTGAATGAATTGCGTTCCTGTTCCACCGCCCATTGATACCACTCTTCCAGCGAAAAGAGCTGTTTCATTTCAATGCGTGAGTTGATGGTACCGTCGTGTTTGAATGTAAACAATCCCATTTCTTGTTGGGGAGTAAGGATGTCGACCACAAGAGCCGTCAGGAAGTTAGGGTGCGATGGATGCTTCAGTAGGTTCTGCACGCTACAGTCGTTGTTGCTGAAAAACACACCCAAGCCTGGATGCGAGTGTACCCAACAAGTCAAATCGTATTGTATATCAGTTTCCACTCGGAGTTTTTTCAGCTTCTCCCTTACATCCATCTTGATTTTTCCGCCAAAATTCAATTCATATTCCGTAAATACGGCATCGTTGCCCGGAAGCACAACGTGTTCCAAAGTGACATAGTAATCGTTGGCTTTCTTGTCTTGAACCCAGCGACCCAACACCATGCAGCCGTCTTCCTTAGGATTTTCAGGATTACGGAGGTCATTAGCATACATATTATATATTTCTTTGATGCATGCTGTCTTGATGTAAACTTGTTTCACCGCCGAGTCATCGACAAAGCTATTACAGTCAATCTCCATATAATTGTCATTGCCAATTACATCGTCAATGTTTTGTTTACGCTGTATAGCAGTAGTCTTGTGGCGAATAACGATATTAGAATCATCAATATCTGTTTCTTTCCCTATTGTCTGTACCAGAGTTGGCTTTACTCTTTTCTTGCGTTTGCCGATGAAGACGAGGATAATGATAATAACTAACAAACCGACAACGCCAAGTCCTGCCAGCAAAAGAAGTCGTTTTATTTCCGCCTCATGCTTTCTTTGTTCTATCTCATTTCTGACCATAGTCTTCATCTCTATGCAGCAAAGCTCATTAGTTAGCCAATTATCTCCCTCCTTTACTATCTTGATTTCATCGCAGGAAGGGAAAATTTGCAAGAGAAAATTTACCACAAATGTATCTAGCTTTTTTTCTTTATCGGTATCAGATAGTGTATCGATATCAGGCAGTTGACCCACTGTGTCTAGGTATTTTTCAAAATTGGCGATGATAATTTCCTTATTCACCGATCCGTCTTCGTTTTTCTGTAGGTCAATTTGAGCCCATACACCACCCCAAAAGCCAAGGAATGTCAATAGGGCTATAATGGTTTTAATATGCTTTTTCATCATCTGTCAAATTGAGATTCTTTTATTACCTTTTTCTTTCATGGTCTTATCAACACTTTTCTGTAGGGCATTCTTGCCTTTTTGCTCCACGGAATTCATGGTTTGGTTGGTTTTGCTTTTAATGGCTGACTGCGCTTTTCTTTTGGCTATACCTTCTGCTTGTTTTGCAGCATCTTGCTGCATCTGCATCATGCTGCGCTGGGTACGGCGGTTGCGTATGGTCTGCATCACTTGGCCACCCACAAAGAGTAACACCGCCAACAAAGCACCACCGATAAGCATCCACATGTTACGTTTCTTCTGTTCTTCTTCCTTAGCCTTGACAGCCTGAGCCTCACGCTCCTGTTCCTTCTTTATCGAATCCTGAATGGCCTGTTGTTGCTGTTGAATCTTTTTATCGTATTCAGCTTTCATCGCCTTTTCTTTGACATCATATTGGGCGAGAATGTCATCTATCATCTTAACGATGTTGTCGTCCTTTACTTCGCTTCGCTGTTTTCTCAGTGCCCTCACCTCCTCTGTCAGATACTCCTCAAAAGGATATTCCTTCTGGCGTGACAACAACTCAACAATGTTATTGGCACGCTTGATGGCAATGGCATCAGTTTCCGAAAGGCTCTCGACTTCTTCTTCAATAATCTCCACTGATGTTTGGGTTACAGTAGGCTGAACAGCCGTCGTCTTTGTTGCAGGAATTGGGTCTATCTTAACTTTCAACTCACCACAACTGGCAAAAACCTTATAATGCAATTTCCTTTCATAGTGTGCCAAAAAAACGGGTATGGACAATATAGTACTCTCGTCATCTATCAGCTCAAACGAGATGGATGGCTGCTGCTGCACAAGATAATAGCCGTAGCTAGTTGACTTTCTCCGAAGGCTGGCTGGCACGGTGAAAGCCTTGATATCATCACCCTTAAACACGGTACCGTCGCTATAGACACCAATATGATCAAAAAACACCACGGCCACCTCTTCCAATTTGTTGTATTTGCGGGCATAAGTCGGTCCCAAGATCTTGCTTGCGCTACTAAAGTTAAGCACAGCTACACCGTCCTCTATGTTCACATCGTATGTGATGGTAACACGGTCGCCAGAAGGAGATTCAAGCGTTTCGGTGACCTTGTTGGCCATTAATGTGCTGCATAGCATTAGTGCTATCCACAAACAAATGAATTTACCACTTTTCATTTCTGTGAATTGTAGTATTTCGTGATTCTGTCGTAGTAATCAATAATTCCGTCCTTATATTTGTTCTGTTTTTTCCATTCAGCTGCATGGCTCCTGCATGTTTTGTCAGTGCAACATTTATACATGGCTTTAACTTGCAGCATTTCTTCCTTGGTGAGTTCCTTTTTGGGATAGACTTTTTCCTGATACAAGTCATCAAATGCATCATAGATTTCCTCCAATGTCAGCTTGCAATATTTACAGTAATGGTTGAAAGTGTGTTCGTCAGGATTACCACAGTCGGCTTCTTTAAACTCGATGTCGTCGAGTTGTTGCTTCAATTCATTGTATTTTCTGTATTTGAAGCTTTTTGCTGGCCATTGTTGCAATTTCAAATTGATAGCAAGGCGGAGGTCACTCACCTCATTCTTATAAGGCTGTTCCCTTTCCTCCAACGAGGGTTTGTGCTTCGGGTTGTTGCAGAATGTCAGGTGTGATATGACCTCAGCAATGGAGTCGCACGACTTCTTTATGGCAGGATAGCCCTCATCAGGTGTAAGTTCAACGGAGATGATAAGTTTTTCAACATGCTTCTCCATCAATGCCGCTTTCTTGGAGCATTTCTTTATAGCCATATAGAAAGGCAGCTTGATTTCGAGGGTCTCATCTTCTGTCATTTGCAGATGACTGATTCGATAGTTGGAGCTATTGGGAGCCAGTCCCACCACATCTCTGCCCAACTGCTCACAGTAGTCGGTGTAACGCGGTTTCTTCACGGGATAGTTCCAATCATAGACAACGCGGGGATTCTTAAGACCACGCAGTTGCTTTTCATCAAAAGAACGTCCAAACAGAAAGAGCATATTGTTGGAGACCTCATTCGGATTTATCACTTCCACCATGATGTCCACCCTTCCTTGGGCATCCGGCTCACCCATAGTGACATTGATATTGACATACCCTAATTCAAGGCTCTTTTGATTGTCGTCCTCATTGAGCACAATTTTGTATTCGCCATCAGCAAAGACAGAAAGTGCAGTAAGTAGGGTTAGCAGTATGGTAAAAATGGTTTTCCTCATATTACAAGTTTTTTGGGCAGTGTCTTTTTGGGCTTGGACGTATCTTGCTGTTCAATGACAGGCTCTTGGGGATGTGGCTTGGGTTTGTCGGCTTCGACCTGTGCAAAGTGTGTCCAGCCATTTGGTTCAGCTTCTTCGCGTACCCATTCCGCTACATTCTGGTCTTCAGGATAAGGATAGGTGTTGGCAGCGTGGTAGAGCTTGTACTTCAGGTAACGCTCCACACGCAGAATAAGGTCTTTCAAGGAGGCCATCACGCCCATCTCCTTGATGGTGAGGCAGACATGACCCTTGAAACTGCCTGAATAGCGGATGTTGGGATGCCATACATTGGTAAGGAAAGTAAATATAGGATTACCATCAGCCGACGGGTAGTTGTTGGGCAGCACTATGCTCATTTTATGCAAAGTACCGAATACTGGCTTACGTGGTATGGTGGAGCCTTCCACACCGATGATAGACTTGACGCGATACCAGATTTCGTATTCGGTGGGAATACCCAAGCTGTTCTTCTTGCGGATGATATAAGAAATGGAAGGCTCGCGGGGATTCGCTTCCTTGCGCTTGGCGCAGAGGGTGTCGATATCCTTCCACTCAATCCAGAGGCGGGCGTTGCGCCCTGTTAGCTCTTTTTGGTTGAAGTTATTTATTATTTCATTCATAGCTGATATTATTATGGGATTCAACCCGCGATGGGAACCGAAACAAGGTGCAGGTGGTCGCCTGGACGGATGCCATAGTCCATGAGGCATTGCTCGCGACCGTTCTCATCCTCAAATTCCAGGATTTCCGACTCGCCACCTTCTTCCATCACCTGACCCAACAGATACTTCACGGGATTGCCGCCGCCATCTATCTTAGGCAGCTCAAATACCTGCACAATGCTGTTGATTTGGTCGCGGATGGTCTTGTTGGGGTCGTTAACTTTCACTTCCACTTCCTCATACGAAGTGTTGTCGATAGTCAAATGAATGATGAATTCCTCATCGAATACTTGTTCGTTTTCCATGATTATTGTATGTTTAATTGTTAATTGTTTAACTGTTTAATTGTTGTTTACCAGATCCACGCGCCGCGAGGTTGGTTATAGTTCGGGCTGCGATATTGTTCAAACTTGTTCTTGAAGACAATGAGTTGATAGGCATCTTCAGAGATGGGTTTCGGCTCGTTCATTCCGTAGCGGTAGAGTGCCAATTCATATTTCTTCTTTTCTGGGTCAATATGGATGACAAAATCCGTTTTAGTATCGGGGTGGATGCCGTAAAACTTATCGAATACCGCACGAATGGCTTCGTCTTCAAACCAGAAGTAGGCTATATATTCCGACTTCTTGATGTGCCATTTCACCGCCAGCTTCTTTGGCTTGCCCGCTTCGTGGTAGTTGAGTAACCCACCATCGTGCAGCTTGTCATGAGTGCCATCGTAAAGAGTTTCCTCGATGTAGTCCAGTTCGGGCTTTGTCTCTTGTTCTTCCTCCGTGTATTGTTGCCACTTCTCTTCATCCTTGTCCCAATGTCTGAACATCGGTAAATAGCGGTAGGTGAACTGCTTCATATAGTTGTCGAAGAGGTCGCGGGGGGGGAGGCTGTTGGTGGAGAGGTTTTGTTTAGCCGATGGAATTTGTTCTATTAATTGGTTACAATATTGGTGAAGCGTTTGTCCTGAATAGAATGGTAAGAAATCCTCCATTTCGATTTCTGTTAAGATACCTTGTAAGCAATCTATAATTACGGATTTATTTCTGCCATGAAACCAAATGGCAACTTTTCCGTATGGTGCCATACCGACTACAATGTGACTGAATGAAGTGTTTTCATCCATTTCATAATAGTTCCATTTCTGTATCATAAGGTCGACAGGTAAAGTTGCCTCGACTTCATAGAACTTTTGTTCTGTTATAGCCAACCATAATAAGTTAAGTTTTGTCGGCATAGGAAAATCTTCACGCAAAGGCAGTACTTCAGAAATAACATCTCCCCATTCACCGTAATACGGTAATGCCTTTGGTATTTCTATTGCCTCATTTTCAGAGTACCATAACAAGCCAAACAATGTGTCTGTTGGGTACAATTTTGGGGCGTTTCCAGAAACTTGGATTGTATATTCAGTATTATCCATTTATTTGGATTGATTTCGTTCCATATGCTGCCATCTCATACATATAGTGTACATTATTCGTGTGGTCACCTGACAAAGTTTCATCTCCGTCATACATTATTCTACAAATATTGGCATCATTATCGTAATTACAGTTATTGCCAAAATTTCCCCAATTCTTTTCCAATTTTGTGAAAGGAAACTTGCTGTCTTTATCTTCGTGAGATTTGTCTTCGTCAACCTTACTTCTAAAATGAAATATTTCACATGATGAAGTGAAATGAAGGTATTTCAGACGAAGTTTTCTATAAAAAGCTCCAGAATAACCACCATTGGGCATTAACCACACTCTTTGTCCAGCAGGTTTTTCAATTTTGCTAATCATGCTCTCTCCAAGTGTCTCTAAATCATCAGGGATACAATAAGGATCTGTTTTTTCTTTGAAAAGCCAATTGATACCGCAAGTCTCAACACTTTTTTTCATCATATTCAATGGAATATTACCATATCCACCTAAAGCATATCTTTTGAACTTGATTTCGTTTGGCCAATCTGCAACCCTTAAAGTATAAGGCTTCCCGTCTGGGGCAAGGTCCATAGTGTTATTTGAAGAACCATCAAACCATTCTTTTCCGACCCACCCTAATGTTGCTAAAGTATTAGGAGACAAAATCTCTTTTTGTCCTGCTTCGTTCATTGGATTATTAAGAAACATTTTTGCACGGTCTTTTGACTTTAAGTAAAAGAATCCCAAAACCTCGAATAATTTATTGCTTTTTATGAAATGTTCGAGTTTTCTTGGAATGAATTTATATAAAACAATGTCCATGTCTGTCTTGGTAACATAACCACCACCAACATCAGAATGGCAGCCAGGAATGATGATTTCCATAGCGTTTTCGGGCATTGTTTTTCCCAAATTTACCAAAGCGAAGTTTTCCCTAAACTCATCTGCAGCACATATATGGCAAGTATGAAGTACTCTTTTGTTGTGTGGGGAATACAATCCATAATCATGAGCATTCATATAATGGAAATTGCCATGATAATTGTTCCACCAAAAGCCTCTGTAAGCCAAACTTAATGCATTTGTCCATCCATCCTTTTGTTTGAGGAAACCAATAGATGCGACTGTGTCATAAATTCCTAAGAAATCGACCGTTACATTGTCTCTTTTAATATATACACCCTTCCCGTCTTTCACTAAAAATTCGGTTTCCATAAAAGGTAATCTTCCGCTTTTCTCATCGTATAATGCTTTGGCTTTGGAAGTTTCTTGTCCAAATTCTTTTTCTCTATCAAGTCTTTTGCCAATATCACGGGTTACCAATTCAGAAAACAAACGGGCGCAAGTAGAACCACGACTAAAACCAAACACATAGAAATGATATTTTGTATCATCTGAGAGAATGGAAGTGTTTGTCTTTAGATAAGAATAGATATGTTTTACGGCTTTACTTACAAGTGCTGTAACTCCCGTTTTTCCTAAGCCGAAACCTAAACCATTGATATTACCTTCATTATGCGTTTCTCCTTGTGATGTTTGTATATCATTGGCCCCGCTTCCTTCAATAAATAAGTTATGGTATAGATTGTCACTGGTATTAAACTGATACTTTAACAGACTATGTAAAATTGCGACATTGGAATAACCATTTTCAGAGTCTGCATGCATAACATTCGTGTTGATTTTGGTTTCCGCTTGAAACTTGTCTATTTTTTCATTGACTATTTCCAAGTCTTTCTGCATGGCAAGTATTTGTTCTGTCTGTATTGAATTAATATTCAAGCCATCAAAGGAACTTGTTGCCAAAGCAATTGCCGTCATTAATTCCTTCTGTCGTTGTAGTAATCCTGAAATATTCTCATAGTTCTTTTTTAGTGGCAGAGTTTTTTCTGACGATATTTTTTTGCTTTTATAGGTGTGAAAAAGCGCAGTTTGTATCATGTTGTTGTTTGTTCCGTCAAAGAATACACCAATATGAACATCTTTTACTTTTTGAGTTTCAGAAGGATTCTGTTTTTCAGGCTCTTCTGCATCTACATAATTACTTGTACCCATATCAAAACTTTACTGCCTCCATAAGAAAATTAGATTACTAAATTTGTCATAACTTTACGAAAAGTCCTGCATATTATTTGAGTTTCAGAAATCATGCTTATTTATAAATACCTTCAATTCAATAGTTTAACAAAAGGATTATTATTGTCATCTATCGAAATATCTAATTCACTATCATTTATAAAAGTAATCCTCATAAAACGATTCTCAAGTCTTACATCGGAGATTATTTCGATAAACATATATTCCTTTTCGATCTTTGAAATATCTAAATTGATTAATAGTATGTTTGTCTCGCAGATTACAATAACATATCTTTCATAAACAATCATATACAAAAAAGGAGTATCTAAATCCCAACAATTAAAAACGCCATTATTTGAATTCAGTAAACAAAAATGTTGGTCTATTCCTATTCCGTATATATTAGAATCCAATAATTCAATAGTTGGTTCGATTAAATTACTATTCCAAGAGAACTTATAATTATGTTCTCCAATTGTAATAAAACCAAAACAATTGTTACATCTGTTATCTTTCTCAGAAAACAATGTAGTGGCTTCTAACGAATAATACTCTTTTTCTGTTAGTCTTTGCATAATTTTATTTTTTGTTATATGTTTTAGGAATGACGCTTGTTACTTTAGGTATAGATTTCATATCGCCGTTAATATAAAAGAATCCAACTTCAATCCATCCAGACTCGCCTATTTCAACCTTTCTTACTTTAGTAATCCCTTCTTTGATTTTTTTCTCTTCAATTTCTTCTGTATTAATCGCTTGGTCAAATATATCCATCAGTTGTTGTTCATTTGTGATTCCCAATTTACTTAAAACCTCTTTGTTTTGTTTTGATCGAGCAGCATTTTTTTTGGATGAGGTAACTTTTCCAAAAAAGTAATTGAATTTATTTATATCAACCGTGTAGTTTCCAGCATCTACAATGACAATGGTTCTCCCATCTTCTTCTATTTCTTTCAACTTATACTTTTTAGTATTTATTATTTGATTAACACTTGCATTATCAGATAACAATGAATCAGTTTGATTAGAATTTTTTGATGGAATCTCATTCGACTTTAATTCCACGAACTTCGTTGGACTGTAACCAAAATCGTCCTTTCCTTTCTTATTAACATACCATGTCCCCTCACCCACCTGCCCATCCGTTACCAAGCTAATCGTCCCGCCCCACATACATTGACAAGTGCTTGATTTTAACAAGGCGGGTTGCCCTTTGATGAGATAGTCCATCTTGCCACCCATCCATGGCATAGGGGTATTGTGCAAACATGGAGTAGGGGTAAGCGTACCCAATGCCGCAGCCGTAGCCGCTGCTGTCTGAGGAAAAGCCAAGGAGCGACAAAGACCAAAAGGAGCCAAATTGACCATCGTTTTATGGTCACTGATATTGGCCTGCGGCTGTCCTGTTAAGTTCATTGTTCTGGTAGGAAGCACGGTTAACTTAGCTGGGCTTGTACCCATCGTGCATTTCATCATCGCACCAGAACAAACGTATGAGTCTGACATATTACTTTAAAGAATAAACCAATCCAATCTCTACACTCGGAATAAACACTCTGCCGCCTGTATTCAACAAACCCGCCTTGCGCAATGGCGTTCCTTCGAAGTGCCCGTTGTTCACCGTACCTAATGACAATATGGAATAGTCAAGCTTCAAGCCAGCAGTCAACAGCAAAGGCGTACCCTTAAATGGCACATATACGCCAAAGGCAGCATTACCCCAGAGATTGAAACGACTGATGTCAGCAGCAGCGTTTTCATGATAGTCTCCGCCACCAAAACCTAACACGGGAATGTCTTCCAAGGTCACATCCCATTGAGGATAATATCCTTTTAAAGTATAAATGCCCGAGGAATTGAAGTTAGAAAGCAAATTGATAGAGGGTGTGACACCTATCTTGAAATAGGCAGTCATACGGCCTTTGGCAGGTTGTCCAATACAAAGGCGGATTGGAATGTCAAGATAGGTCAACGTAAGTTGTTCTTTGAGATCATTTGTAGACAAACTTGCTTGATAGGCATCGCCATCAATGTCGGTGCAGTCTGTTTTTTCAAAAGCCATATCCTGATGTGCCGCCATCGCAAACCTACGCATACCCAAACCCGCTTCTATCGAGATTGGGAATAATTCGGCCAGGCGAGGTGTGCCATAATAAACGGCTACACGTCCACCTAATCGAGTGTCTTTTGCCCAACTATCGTCAACGCTGTTACCCATAAAGGTTGGACCCATTCCCAATTCCAAACCAACGACTGGTGTCTTTTCAGGCTGTTCACCAGCTTGAACTACGACAACTTTCCGTTCTGGCTTTGGCTTGGCAAGCAAGGATAGCCGCTCATCTTCCAGAGATTGTTTTTCAGCCAACAATGACTGTTTTTCAGCCAGCAATGATTGCTGCGCTGTAAGTAACGAGTCGTAACGAGTCTGCAATTCCAACCGTTGTGCATCAAGTTTGAGCAACTCACCATTGAGGCTGTCTTTCTGTTGGTTGAGACTGTTGATAGTGGCTGCTTTCTCGGCAATTTCTTGACGCAATTTCTTCACATCTGCATTACCTCCATTCACCTCGCTGCGTAATTGCTTAAGCTCGGCATTGGCAGCATCGAGACGGTTTTGTAAAGACTTAACATCAGACTGTAGAGAGTTAACTCTTGCTTGCATTTCATCAACAACTTGGTATTTCACCGATTCAATCTGGTCGCTAATGGTGCCGTGATAGTATTTCACTTCCACCGTCTTGCCGTCGCGGGTCTTGCCCTTTACAGTTGACAGAGTCTGGGCCTGCACGAATAAGGCAGTGCCTATCATAATGAGTGTCAAAAAGATTTTCTTCATGTCATTATGGTTTTATTGGATGACGATTTTTTCAATTTTGCTGCCCCTGCTGTTGGTGAGGCGAATCACATAAATACCTTCCGGAAGGTTTAGGCTCAAAGATGCCTGATTGCCCACAATGGTTTGACTTTGAAGAAGCCGTCCGTCAAGGGCATAGATGGTCAGCATGGCCTTTTCATTGTCGTTATTGACAACAGAGATGATCTCACCGATATGCGACGGGTTGGGATAGACTGACAAGGAAACAGGACTTTGACCATTGATAACGATTTCTTTGCTGAATGCTCCACAAAAAAGGTAGCCTTCTGTGTCCTCATTAAAACTAACATACACTTTGTAGCTGCCGTTGTCCAAACCTCTAGCTTGATAATAATATTGATAATTGGCTCCTTCAATTCTATTTCCATCCTTGTACCATTGGTACTTATAGCTCTCTACAGGATTGGGATAAATGAGGATATAGTTGTCTTTCTTGACGATTTCATTGAGGGTGCTGGCATCAATAAAGGTATTAACGGTCACATCCATCTCCAGTTGGGTAAAACATCCTGTCAGAAAATCTGTCACTGACGCTAATATTTGGTGTTGTCCAGCGGTAGCCCATAACACCTTGATGTGGTCGTCTTCTATGGTCACGATAGCTGTGGAATCGGAGACTTGCCAAACAATAGAATCGTTTTCAATACCTGAAATAAAATACTCACTTTCTTGGTTTGTGCAGATGTCGTTATCACCTATCAAAGCAAATCCATCCATATTATTGACTATTATCTGGACGGAATTACTATAACTGTTTCCCCAGAAATAGGACACCACGAAACGCAACCACCATCCGTTAAAGCTTGCATCCAACGGTTGGATTTCATATTCAATGAATTCTTCAAAATCGGGTTGTGCTGAGAGTTGCCACCCCTTATGCAATGCAAGCAAATGGTATTCATAATCAGGTTCAGTCAAATCAAGCACATCACCCGCACAAATTGGATTTGGTGTTTCAATGTCACCAACAGCCCCCTGCTTATGAACAAATATGGCTTTGACCATCACATCATATGCAGGCATTTCAAAGGTGTTATTCTCTGAAATAAGAACCCAATCTGTCGAGTCATTTACATTATATGCCGACAGGGATTGTAGTTCGTAATCTTCATCAATTTCAATAGTAATGCTGATGATAGTGTTTTCCTGTGCCATACTTGGTTCAACAGCCACACTTCCTCCATCGTTATATACGACTTCGATATTATATATAATAGGGTCAGTCGTAAAACTCTTCTCTTCGCCGTATGCAATCCCTATACCGTTTATGGCGTATGCCCTGACATAATAGGTGGTTCCAGGTTGAAGATTTGTCATATCTACTGTATAGCTGCCTGTTCCCGAGCCATTGCTCGAATAGGTATCGCCATCAATAGTCGGATTAGGACTCGTGCTCCAACAAATTCCGCGATCGGTCACATTTGCATTGCCATCGTGAATGACTTCACCCCCTCCTCTGGCACTTGTCATCCCAATATTCGTCACCTCTGATGTTATCACCGAAGGCAAGGTCTGTTCCTGAATGGTTGTAAATTCCATTACATCACTATATGCAATTCCTTCGCTGTTTCTCGCGTATGCTCTGACGAAATAAGTTGTGTTTGGATTGAGATAGAGAATGTTTACCTCGAATTCGCCTAAAGTTCCTGAACAACTCTGATGGACATCGTTTGGATATTGAGGTTCTCCTGTAGTATTCCAACAGACACCTCTTTTATTAATAGGAGTACCACCATCATCAGTCACTTTGCCAATAGCCTTGGCAGAAGTTTCATCGATATTGGTGATGCTGGTAAGAATTACTGTAGGCATGGTGGCCTCAACAAATCCCGACACCTGCACATCAAGAATTGCTCCGCCACCTTCATGGTGAATGATACCATGATAATCCCCTACGGGCAGTTCGGCCATTAGACGAACATAAAGAGTTACGGGCTGATTGACAAGTGTATCTTCCGCAACAGATATCTCTATTGTTTGGGAATAATCGTTTCCGTTGACAGAGATTTCAAAATTATTAGGCGCGTTCACAGTTACCTGTTCGCCCTCAAGTTCTTGCCCTGCCAAATTATATGTTTGAGCGATTGAAGGCTCTTGTCCAAAAATAGTGTTTAGACCATTAATTTCATTTGGATAGGCCGTAAGTATCTGTGCTTTTGCCCAAACCGTTATCAGCAGTACAACAAAAAGTAATAGTAATTGCTTCTTCATTTGTTATTATGTTTGTTGATTATTAATTCACTTTTACGATACCAGCCTTGATGTCAATCTTGGTGCTGGCATTAAGCGCCATCTCCTTATCAGCTTTGGCGTGGTGGGTCTTTGAGTATTCAAGCAGCTGGTCTTTGGCTTCTTCACGGATGTTCTCTGCCGTTATCTGCAACTTGTGGGCAATCTGCTCGTCCTTGTTGTCGTCTACCTTGATGAACTGGTTTTCACTCACGGTTAACGAATCATTACGATCGATGGTAGTATTGCGGTCGTTACCAGCATGTTCACGGATGTCATTGTCGGCGGTGCGCTGCATGTCGTGAGAGGCTGCAAGGAACATATCGTTATCGGCGGTTTCTGAAATGTCGTGGTCTGCTGTGGCAGTGATGTCATGACCTGCATGCATGATGATGTCGTTTTTGGCATACAACTCAATATTTCCAGTCGATTCCAGTTTGATGAGTTTTTGATCGGTGGAGAAGGTCAGGATATAATTTTCCTTTTTATTATCGTAAATGCGGATGTAGCCGTTCTCCCCTTCATCATGTATTTCTATAGTATGTCCGTTACGGGTACGGATGGCTTTAATCTGGTTGTTGCTGTTGTTGTCAGGGAGCCAAGCTGCATCTGGGTTGCCTACTCCATTATATAAGGTGCCTTTAACATAAGGCCGCTCGGCATTACCACCCTCGAAATCTATCATAACCTCCTCCCCTATTTCTGGGATGAAACTGAAGCCTTTGCCACCACCAGCGTAAGGTTGGGCGATACGGAGCCAAGGGGTCATCATGTTTTCATCCGACTGTGCCTGCCAATCGAACTGCACACGAATACGTCCCAAGTCCATCGGATCTTCGTTGTCGGTCACTTTGGCACGGCAAGAGGGGGCTACAGGATAAACATCACTGTTGGCGTAAGGCGGATAGTCACATGCCGCTGAGATGCCAACGAAATGGTTGCTGTAGGTCTCGTCAGACGAGAAGGTATGTGTGATTTCCGTGATAAGGATTTCCTCTTGGTCTACATCGCTTTTGGCATTGGTACTGTCATCTGAGATGAAGTTGTCGACAATGACTAAAGTTGCTCCTATTTTTAACTTTGAGCAATAGGTATCCCCCGAATAGGTAAGCATTCCCGCTTTTTCACCTTGGGCCTGTGTTTTGGTCGACACGTTGAGTATAGTCTCACGCCCGTCTTGGTCTGCAAAGCCTCCGGAATGGAGATTTTGGAGCGTGGGCTTAGTAAAACTGTTTTGAGAGGCTTCGAATACGCTGTCACCTAAAGTGTTGAACGGCGTTTGCATCTGTTCAAGACCTTCTTTGCAAGTGGCATCGTAGGCATTGTAGGATGAGGTAATATGGCTAAAGGCCACATGTTTCATCTTTAATTCGACATTATAGGACGGAATGTCTTTGCTTGGATAATTGAGTTTCAGGACATCTTGATCTTGATTGACCAAGTTGCCAAACACCATTTGTTCACCATCGTTGTATAGCCATTCTCCATATCGGCGGGCGAGCCGTTGCAAGAACTGGTAGTCTGTTTCGTTGTATTGCACGCAATAGGCGATGGTGTCGGTGAACCTTGCATCAACAATGGCTTCGATACTGTTGTCATCATCGGTTTCTATAACATTGTTGACAATATCGTTGAGGGTCTTTTCCTCAAACGACTTGCAGTTGGGATTGTCATCGAGCAAGGCTTCCTTGCTCCTCGCTTCCACGTTGACGATGTATTGGGTTCCTTTCCTACTTCCCGAAGCCGACATGATGATGCCACGAAAACTAATTTCGGATGTCTTCTCATTGTTGGTATTGAGCGAAAGGTTCTCAATATTGTCTGTATCTAACGAAAGGGTGATTTCCTTTCCTATGATTTGGCTACACAAGGTGAAACAGGCCTCTTTATCATCTTCCTTGGGGCCTTTGTGCATATTGAAACACAATGTGTTATAAGACAAAAGGCTTTGATGAAGGGTGAAATGGTCAAGACGCCATGTCTCGCCGTCAATAGTAAGGTTAAAACCAGACGACTTGGCACCATCAATGGTGACCGTTATGTTTTTTACTGAGATTGACATGGGTTAGGTCCATTCGTTTGTGAATAAGACTCGGTCGCGCTTACCGATACGTATGATTTGAGCACTGATGGTGATGGTTGAATTCATCAATTTGCTGTCAGTGTTGTTGAAATTGTCTTTGAGCTCAATACAATAAGCATTCTCAAATTCCAGTGTTTTATAATACGGTTTGTTGTCGTTGGAATAGACGGTGAAGATGAAAACCCCAGATTGAACCTGAGTTTTGTTGAACATCCATTTGTAGAAAAAGAGGTCGTTATCATCAGTGGAAGGAGTCACAAAGGTGATTTTGCCACCTTGTGGACGTGAGACCGGCTTGCCTGTGTCGTCGATGGCTTGACGAAAATCGTAGGTGCATTCCAAGATGTTATATTCCTTGGAGTTTATGCTTAGTTTCGCTTGAATTGCCATGATTCAAATATGTTTATGTTAATAACTATGGTATAGCAGTAGCGTTCAAACCACAGTCATGCTATGATATCTATTAAGCCCAGTCGTTGGTGAAATTAACAGGACCATTCTTGATTTCACGGCATGACAAGATAATTTCTTCGTAGTGTCCCACATTGTCTTCCCACATCTCAACGAAATTGACACAAAAGGCATCGGTGAATTCGATTTTCTTCATTAGGCTGTTTGTCACGGTCTCGTGGAATTCAATGACGCCATGCATGGCGAGGTTGGGGTGAACCATCCAGTTAAAAAGGTCGGGATTGCCATCGTTCAAGGCCTTGACGCGAATCGTGATGTTACCTCCCCTCGGAATGCCGCTGGTCTGTCCTTCAATGGTGATGGCTTGGTTGAATGAATAAGTGACTTTTAAGACCTCGCGTTCAGTGAGGCCGTCAACTTTCAATGTTACAGGTGTTTTTGCCATGATTATAAGGTTCGTTTTAGATTAATAAACCAGTGAATTATTTAGATTGCCCTTCTACCGAAGTGCTGGCACTCTGTTTTTTATCATTAGCTTCAAGCCTGATGACAAGATTCTTTGCAGCATAATATGGCGTGATGACAATCTCAACAGTGACAATCTTTTTCCCTGGGTCTTGAGTGGGTTCGCCAAGCTTGTAATCGGAATATAAGAACTGGTAACCTCGATAATGGTCAAGGAAGGCATTGATTTTGGTTTTCAGCTTGTCTGGTGACGTATAAGGATCCCAAGTCACGATGGCGATTTCGTGCATATAGTTCATTATAATTTTGTTCATCCAATCCAACACACGAACAATAGGATACTCCTGCAAGCTGGAAGATGCGCCATTATATAACGTATGGTTGGAGAACGCGTATATACGCCCTTCGTTTTCAATCATGGGAACGACACCTTTGTCAACAAGATTTGCAATTTCAGCTTTAAGCAACTTGAGACGAGTGCCTTTCACGCCATTCAACAAGCCGTAATCCTTACCTACCACACCTTGGGCTATGGAAACTTCCCTCGTATTGGCCATGCGTCCAGCAAGGGCTCCTGAACTCGGAATGTAAACATCGTCGTTTTCATTAGCCAATTCTGACCTCTTTCGACCGAGAAGATAATTACAAGTAATGACCACATTGGACAAAAATAAATCATTCCCTTGCAGGTTGGCTTTGCCTAACTCGTCTTCTAAATCCATAAAATTTAGACAGTCCATGAAGTCAGTAATCATCAAGACTTTGTTATTGTGTGCCGTTTTTGCCCAATCTCTTAAAACAACTGCATCACCAAAATAACCCGGTATCACAAACAGGCTATAGCTGTTCTTTAGGCTCAACACGTCATAATGCTTTTTCAATTCGTTTTGAACGGCAAGGGTGTCAGCCGAATTGGATAATGGCAGATTCTCCTTGCTCACGTTGATTAAAGTGAGGCATTGAGTGCTATCATGGCCTGCATTGGCGAAAAAGGTTTCTAATGTACGGTAGGTGACCTCCAACGACTTGGTGTCTTCGTGGATTTGCAACAAATTGCTTTGCAGGTTGTACTCCGCTTCATTACGTTGTTCTATGCATGTTTTTACCAACTCGTCGAAGTCCTGTTTTCCTGTTTCAAGGATTGAAGCCCAAAGAAGGAGGTCATTCATGAGCTTTTTACGCGCACCAGCATAATACGATTCGCTTAAAAAGATGTCTCTTGCGGCCCTACAGGCAGGATCTATAGCCTCAATATGCCCAATGAGACCTTTAAGTATCAGAAAGTCTTCTTCTGGAATTGGATTCTCCGAAGCCTTTTTTTGTGACAGTTCGGTAATCAACGATGCAATGGAGTTTTTCAGACTGGTACAAGCTCCCCCGTCCATCAGCCTATTGCGAAGTGCCTTGTTTTTTTCAATTTGGTGGATGAAGTCGTTGCAGAGGTCAATCTTGTGTCTCAAAGCCTTAAGAAAATCGCTTCGTTTAATAAGCTGCTCGTCTTCAAAATCGTCCAAGGAGTAAAATTGGAAGAGTTCAACGTCCCCATTAATAAGTTGGACTTTTATGGCTGGTTTGAAATAGTCGAATACACATTCCATGTCCACGTCTTGTCCGTTCTCGGATACATCGTATATCATAAGACCTACATCCGAAAATTCATCGACATATAGCGTCCTGTTTTGAGGAAACTCTTTTATGCTCTCAAACTCGTCTTTTTCATCAAAAAATCTCGAATTCATAGTATTTTTCTCCTCAAACAAATAGACATGACGAATTACTGTATCAAAGACAATTGACATGCAGGTACAAAAGCTATGGCAACAGCTGCCACACCGTCTAATTGAACCACCACCTTTTTGTTCTTGTTGATTCTTTTTATTACCCCTTCCACTCCAGAAAAGAAGCCATCGACAACCTTCACCCGCTGGCCGACTTTTTTGATAAACTCGTTGTTATCGAGGAATATCACACGATCGTCTTGCACGGATGCCACCCGCATAAAGTTGTTCATCTGTACATCGGGAACCTGAAGAATCTCGCTCTTAGCATCAGTAGAAAGAGAGCGTTTCATTATGTAGCGCATCGGGGCAAAATCGCCACGACACATCTTCAGGTTTGTTAGATATTCTTGAGTGGACCTGACGAAAACCAAATTATGAATAGCAGGTAAGAGCACACGCTTTTTACCGCCCGATTTTGTTTCCACCAGTTCATAGTGCATGGGGAGAAAACACTCTACACCCAACTCATCAAGCAAAGCCTTGATTTTCATTTCCCGATTATAAGTGACACGCATTGGAAACCAATGCAACACAGAATCCTCTTCAATTGATTGGTTTGCAGTATGTTGATGCGATTTTGCAATAGAGAGGGACATCACCGTTTTTGACGTGATTCCAATAATATTTTCTTTGCTTAATAATCTGTTCATATAGTGCTGATTTCCAGCTACATTGATGAAACGGATAATAACCTTGCCAAACTGTATGTGGCAATTATCGCTTGCAAAGGTAAGATATTTTGAAAAACAAACAATATGGAATATTAAAAAGATGAGGCTTTTATTCCATTCCTATTGTATTCCCCTCGAATGCCTGCTTAAGCAGTCGATAGAAACAAGTGTTTTTGTCATAATTCTCTTCGAGGAGGAAACACCTTGCTTTCAGGAAGAGCAGCAGTTGCGAGGGCGGTGACCACATCCAATATCGGTACTTGATGGCTCCACGCTGTTGGATGGAATCTAACCATCCGTCCGGAGGTCGCATGATGACCTCCGGAACGAATAGTCACAATCTACAACTAAGTAATAGTTGGTGTAAAGATTGGCGTCGTTATCGCCGAATTGTTAAGTTGCAAAAATACCATTATTTCCAAGGGTTCTCGAAGGACACGGGGCCGTTTTCGAGTTTCTGGCATACAATCTCTATCTCCTCGAAGTGCTCCTGGCCGTCTTCCCATTTCTCCTTATAGTGGACGCAGTAGCAACCTGTGCCCTTCAGTTCCTTCATCTTCTTTCCGTCAACTGTGTTGAAGTAGGTGACGGTGAAGTCGCGTGGGTCGGTGGGTGCCAACATCCATTGCAACAGTTGATTGTTGCCATCGTTCATGGCTTTCACACGGATCGTGACCTTACCGCCACGGGGAATGCCGGTAATCTGGCCTTCACGGTCAGTGGTCTGGTCGAACTTATAGTCTATCATGATGACCTCACGGGTCTCGAAATCTTTAACGGCTAATTGTACCGGTGTTACATTCACTGCCATAACTTGTATAGTTTAATTGTTAAACACTCATTTTATGCCCAGTCGTTTTCATACACGACATTGCCAAACTCAATCTTCTTGCAGGTGATGACAATCTCCTCGTAGTGACCTTGTTTGTCTTCCCACTTCTCGTCGAAGTTGACGCAATAGCCATTGGTGAACTTGATGGTCTTCATATCCTTACCAGTCTTGGTCTCTTTAAAGGTGATGGTGCCGTTCTTGGGCAAGTTGCGTTCCACCATCCATGCCAAGAGGTCGGGAGTACCGTCGTTGAGGGCTTTCACACGAACGGTGATTTTACCGCCACGGGGAATGCCAGACATCTGGCCTTCCACATCGGTGGCCTGGTCGAATTCGTAGGTTACCATCAGGACTTCTCTTTCCTTGTAACCATCAATCTCAATTTTTACAGGTGTTTTTGCCATAATATAAAATTTAAAGTTAAATGATGTATTAGTTTTGTTCTTGTTCTAATGAGGCCACTTTGTCCTTATTGTCAGCGGCCACCTTGATGATGAAGTTCTTGGCGGCATAGAAGGGAGCCAAAGTGATGTCGCAAGTGATTTGCTTTGTCCTGGGGTCTTGACGCGGCTCTTTAATCTCGTAATCTTTAAACAGTTTGCCGTAGCCCTTGTATTGGTTCAAGAAATCCTGTATCTTGGCCTTCAGATTCTTCGGGCTGTTGTAGGGATCCCAGCCCTCTAATACCACATCATGCACGTAGTTCATCAGTACTTTTTTCACCCAATCAAATACCCGTACGATTTGATATTCCTTCATGGCATCAAGGTCGCCGTTGTAAAGGGTGTTGTTGTTATAAGCCATTACGCGGCCATCGCTGTAAACCATAGGGATGACCTGATTGTCCCACAGCGAAGCAATCTCCGACTTCAGCAAGTCGATCTCCACGCCTTTCACGCCGTCCAGTGTACCGTACTTCTTGCCGCCGGCAGCCTGTGCCATATTGGCAGACTCATTATAGAGTTTGCCGCAAAGGGCTGCCGAGGGGGCAATGTAGAAGGCTTTTGTTTCTTCCTCGTTGGAAGAGAGTTTCTCAGCCTCGCGGCCAACAATCCAGTTAGCACACATCACCACGTTCATCAGTTCCTGGTCGCTGTCACGATAACCCTCGGTGTTGGCCTGCAGGTTATCGAAGTTGTACTCGTCAGCATGGTCGGTGAGCAGCATTACTTTATATTTAAATGCCATCTTGGCCCACTGTAACAGTTTCACCTTTTCGTTAAGTACGGCACCAGGGATGCAGACAAGACTATATGCATCCTTTAAGCTCAGGCGGTCAAAGCCATCGCGGAGGATATCCTCCACCTTCTGAGCGAAACCAGAGTCAGGATCTGCGATGTCTTCCTTGTGAACATTGATGATGCGAAGGTTTTTCACCTTATCGGTGCCGCAGTTTTTAAAGAAGGAGTCAAGTTCGCGGTAGCTACGCTCCAAGTCTTGGGTAGCATAGAGAGCTTCTGTGATACCCTGTTTTAGCACGGCGGTATATTTGTCCTCTTCCTGTTTGCAGGCATCGGCATAGCCAGTAGCACCCTCAATGCCCTCTTGGTCAAGTAACTCAATCCAACGGGAGATCTCACGCTTCAGTCCTTCACGCTTGTTCTCGAAGCGTTTGTCTTTCAGGAACACTTCCTTTTGGGCTTTGCGTGAAGGATTCATGTTGTCGGCGTCAGGCATGAAGCCACGGATGGCGTTAAAGCCGCCAAACTGCGACAACATCTTGCTGACATCTTTACCTTGTTCTTGCAACTGGGCACTGGATTGTTCGATGGCCTGTGCTTTTTTCATTTCAGTTTCTGCCATTGTATTAAGTGTTTGATTGTTTATGCATTATTCAGTTCGTCCAACATGGACTGCAGCATCTGTTTCAGTTCGTCGCGGCTGCCAACATCCTTTAGGATGTCACGCAGCTTGCGGTTCTGTTCGATGCTCTTGCGCACCTTCTGATTGGTCTCGATTTTCATCTTGACACCAGAAAGGAACTTGCTATTTTCCACTAAACGACCTTTGCCGCCATTGGCTTCGAAGTCGCGAAGTTCTCTAAAATTCAGCGTCTCGTCAACCGTACCACCTTCTTCATTGGTAAAGGTCACATCTACTTTCGGTTTAAAGTGCTCGAAAACACCGTTAATATTTTGGATATTATCCTGCACAAATTCAGGATCGCCGGCTTCCACGTCTGTAGTGTACTGGTCAATAATGATGGTTTTGTTTTGGTCCAACAGGCTCACTTTCGCATTGCTCTCCTCATCTGGAGCATCCGAAATGAAGTTTTCTTTCATTGCCATAATTTAGATGTTTTTAATTTTTACTTTATTGATTGTTAACTTTTAATCTTTCTTTAACCATTATTACTGGATTGCCGCTCTGGTCGATGTTTACCACAACGTGGTCGCCCGACTTTATTTTACCAGCAATCATCATCTTCGAAATAGGATGGCGTAACTCTTTGCGGATAATGCCGAGAATTGGACGCGCGCCATATTGCTGGTTGAAACCGCGCAAAGCAATGGCTTGTCTGGCTTCGGGAGACAGTTCCAGTGTGATGTCCTGTTCATTAAGTAGCTTCAGCAGTCCCTTCATATGAATGTCGAAGATAGCCGTAACCGTTTTTTCGGTTATAGGCGCGAAAGGCACTATTTCCGTCAAACGCGCCAAAAACTCGGGACGGAAATAGCTCTGCATGATGTCCATCAGCTCGTTATTTTCGGGTATCTCGCCATTATTGAACTTCGCCACAATGTCCTTGGCACCTATGTTAGATGTGAAGAGAATGAGAGAGTTGGAGAAATCACCCACACGCCCCAGACGGTCGTGCAACTTGCCTTCGTCCAAAATCTGCAAGAAGAGGTCAAACACAGATTTGTGTGCTTTTTCAATTTCATCGAAGAGCACCACACTATAAGGCGATTGACGAATTTTGTTCACCAACAGACCGCCCTCTTCGTAACCTACATAACCTGGAGGAGCTCCATAGAGCAGTGCCACAGAGTGTTCCTCCTTGAATTCAGACATATCGAAACGTAGCAAGGCACTCTCGTCACCAAAGAGAAATTCGGCTAAAGCCTTGGAGAGTTCAGTCTTACCAGTACCCGTTGGTCCCAGAAAGAAGAACGAACCCATAGGCTGTCCCTTCTTATTGAGTCCCGAGCGAGCCTCAAAAACGGCGTCAAGCACCTTCTTCACAGCATGATCCTGACCAACGACACGTTTCTTCAGCTCTTCTTCGCCACCCATCAGACGCTCTCGCTCGCCCGTCTGCACCTTGCCAAGGGGAATACCCGTCTGCTTGGCGACGACGGCAGTGAGGTCGTCGGGCCGGAGGTCGGTATGTTTCTGTTCCTCGTTACCGAGGTCATTTTCCACCTTCACATGTGCCATAGTACGATCAATGAGGTCGATAGCCGAGGCGGGCAGAGACTTCTCGGTTAGGTAACGCTTGGCTAAGCGGATGGACTCATTCATCACTTCTTCATCCACCGTCAAGCCGTGGTACTCTTCGTAAGCTGGCATGATACCTTTCAGGATTTCCATCGTTTGGTCGGTGGTGGGTTCCTCGATGGAGATTTTCTCCAAATTGGAGACCATCTCCTTGTCAGTCTCAATATTTTTGGTGTAACCGTCGATACTTGATGTGCAAAGCAACTGCAAACGACCTTTGCTCAGTTCGTTCTTCAGAAGTGTCGAGCAACCAAAGAGCATACTTTGCTTGTCGAATAGCTTGTCAATCTTCTCAATGATGAGTACGGCGTTGGGTTGATTTTCCACCTCGTTAATGATATTCTTGAAGCGGTCCTCCACCTCGCCCTTGTATTGGGCGTCGCTTCCTAAAGCAGCCGTCTCTAACTCGTAGGCAACAGCACCACTGAGGAAACATGGTACATGGTCGGTAGCCAGTTCACGCACAAAACCATTCACTAGTGAAGTCTTGCCCACACCAGACTCACCAGTGATGAGTAGGTTAGCTTTGGTTTTGCGCCCCATAATTTCATAGATGATGGAAATCTCATTTTCGAATCCGACGACATTGTCCAGATTGCCCGCTCGGGCAATGGCAGTCTTGTCAGTGCAGTATTTGGCAAGTGTGCCTTTACCTGTGGAAGGTGTGTTTTTCTTCAGTACGGTACTCTCCATGTAAGGAGCCTCCACGTTGGCCCCGCCCCCCATCTTGGCACTAATGTCCGATGGAGTCAACGGCAACGTCTTAAGCTGGTCGAAAGAAAAACCAACACCTGGTGTCACCAGCGAAGTAAGAATGCAGACTGGCGAAATCTCATCAAGGTTGAACTTCATCTTATAGTTCTCAGCCTCTTCCATAACCGCTACGCTTTCGTCGCTATACTCAAGGTCATGCATCGGACGGACAGCTTTGGGAGATAATTGCATCTGAACATCAGCCCAGTCTTGAAGATAGTAATAATCTTTGTCCAACTCAGTTTCAATAAAGCGAACAAGCCCCGTTTCTTTATGAAGAACAGCTTTGAAAAGATGCGAAGGATAAATGGCATCACTGCAGTATTCCTCGGCAAAGGAACTGGCAATGGTTTTTATTTTTTCTATCATTTCGCTCATATTCGGAGAATTGAAAAATGAACTATCTTTTCACAGATTATTTGCCGCCAAAAGTACAAAAGAATTTGTAAATAGCAAAAAAAATGATAAAAATCTGGTGCAACTATAATCATCAAATGTGTCCTCTATGAAGTTTATTAATCCTGCGGTCTTATGCATGAGAGCACTAAGCAAGTGAGCTGGTTCGATTTTGGGCAACTTGTTATCGTTGGCATACGATTGCAATATGTGTAATAAGTCAAAAGGAAGGTTATAGTTTGAAATACTTGTCCGTATCAGTTGCGTTTATAAAAGTTTCAAACAATTTGCTGGAACAAAGGCAATGGCCACAGCTGCAACGCCTTCACTTTGTACCACTACACGCTTGTTTTTGTTGATTCGCTTAATGGTGCCCTCAATTCCTTCAAAAAACGTCAATGATTCTAGCAGGTCTGCCAATGTTGTTTCGAAATTAGTTGTAATCCAAAAACATGACGCTGTCGTCTTATATGGATGCCTCACGCATGAAATTATTCATTTGCCCATCAGAAACGTGAATGATTTCCTTCTTTTCGTTAGGAGAAGCAGTCCATTTCATGATATATCTCACGGGTGTAAAAGTCTATCTCGTCATCTTCAGCTGGGTCAAACACTCTTGTGTCGATCTAACGAAAATCAGATTATGAATGGCAGGCAGCAGCATACGCTTCCTCCCTCCATTTTTCGTTTCCACCACTTCCCAATGCATTGGCATAAAACTCTCAACACCCATCTCGTCAAGCAAAGCTTTGATTTTCATTTCCCTATGATAAGTGATACGCATAGGAAACCAATGCACCAAGGCTTCTTTTCTAATTACTTGATTTACAGTGTCTTGTCTGGGGGGGGGGGGGGGGGGGGGGAAAAAATTGCGTGGTTTCATTTGCATTTGTTTTAGTATAAAAGCTATTCATATTGCGCTGATTTCCAGCTACACAAATAAATAACTACTTATTCCATGCCTTACTTCAAAGAAATAAGACCATAATTTGACTGCAAATATAGGTATTATTCTTTCTCCTAATAAAACCAAATTAAAAAAAGTTTAAAACCGACCAACTTTGTCTTGATATAAACCATATACGTATAATATAAGTGGAATATAAAAACACCAAAAACCGCAATGTAGATGGTTTCTTGAATGTGAATCCGATTGAAGTGGATTGCTGCGTGGAGACATGGCAATATCCACCCATACCCACCGATAAACGATATGTGGACAAATTGTCGTTGGCCTTATCGCTTCGAGATAACCACGACCCACGGGTGGAAAAAGAAGTTGAACTAATGATTGAACAATTATGGTAAAAGGATTGGAAATTTAAAGGTTTATCGAAATCTTTTAGAGTTTTTATTGACGGAATTCCATGTACCAACCAACACTAATATACTATTCTAAAACGAATCGATAATTTCCCAATGACCGCCTTTATCTGGACCAACACGACGGATTTGGCCAATAGCACGTAAATTACGAAGAATCTTTTTTACCCCACTTTCTGAAAGTCCAGTCATCTCTTGAAGTTCTTTGATTGTAATTACAGAATTCTTTGCTATCGCTTCCAATATTTTCTGGTTACTTTTCTGGTTACTCTCAGTTTCCTTTGTAGTTTTCTGATGTCGGCACCACTACCTGCTTTCTCTCCAACACCCACAAAAACGAACATTTTCTGAAGCAGAGGATTGCGACATACACTATAACCACCCTCCCAAAAATTCTCCATACTGACAAGCATCGTTCCTGGATTCGACATTATAATGCGGTCATCGTAACGGTCAATCACGATGTTACCCATCACTGTGTAAGCGCAATGAATCAGACAGTTCCCAAAAGCTTCCCTTAATGAAGTATGAGCTGATGTGGTGTCTTTACGTCGTTGGTTCTCGTCTAATTTGAAAGGCACAGGAAGTGCGTGCTGCAACATCGGAAGCACTCTACTATAAAATTGGTAGAGATTGGCTTCCCATGTGCCATCAGGATAAACACGGTTCGTCCAGCGCACATCCTTACCGTCGCCAAGATGTTCTCGATAGTCAGGGAAGAAGTTAGGGCAACATTCAGGGTCGGTAATGCTGCTGTACTTTCCAAACATCAGCATCCCAGCCACTGTATAACCTTCTTGTCCAGTAGCCCTGTCTTTGCGATAGGCACCGACACTCTCCAAGAAACGCTGGTCGTCAAAGTCATTCCACGGGTGGTTCTCATGTCTATCCTTATATGCCTGCCGATAGTTCCGTAGCGTCGCAATATCAATGTCATCAAAGCTATAGCCTGTCAATATGCGTGAGTCTGCCGAGTGCTGCACATTGTTCGCATCTGAGAACATCTGCCGCACTTCATCGTCGGAGCAAACATAATCGCCTTCGTGATAACGCTTATAGGTGTGTCCAAACGGATTGAGCGTTAAATAGACAGGACACAGGTAGTATGGAGCCTTGGAAATACTAAACACCAACAGCCTTACACCGTCTTCCATCACATGCTCTTCCACATCCCTTTCTGTCAGCAGTGGGATACTCACGCAGCTTTTGTTATGCGCGTTGTCCCAAAACGACTTTTTATACGTGGCAATTTGTTCCTCCGTCAGTCCGTCAGGCGTAAACTTTCCATTCTTTTCCTTCACTCCCAATACAATCACGCCACCCTGAGTATTTGCAAAAGCCGAAAAGGTCTCCCAAAAAGACCCAGGGAATCCACCTTTCGCCGACTTGTATTCCACTTCGGTTTCTTCCTTCAACTTCAGAAATTTCGCTATATTTTTCATTTTTCGTATTCCTTATAAGGTTATAAGCAGGTGCAAAGATACAACAAAGGCAGAAATGTTGCAAGAAACAGAAAGATTATCGGTTCGTCTTGTTCATTCACCCAATGCTACTGCAATGGATAAACACGTGGATTTTGTGGATTTGTGGAAACATCTCTTTTTCAGCGTTTTGCAATAGTATTTATCGTCCACAATATCCACATGGCATTTATAGGAATCTCTTAACATTATCATTCCCAGCGTTTTCCACATTTTCCACTTGTGGATGGATAATTGTGGACTTACAACACATTGATTATTAAATATATCCACAATTTCCACAAATCCACAATCACTTTTCGGAATTTTCATTTTCCCTCTCCTCTATCTGTTTCTTCAAGTCATTGTAATCCTCTTCATTGAGCCAGTTTTTCGCATGGAAGATATAGATTCTCGACTTGCCCTGTTGCGTTTCCTTACCGTCAAAATACACAAAAGTGGTATTCTCACCCTTGGCCAAAACACCTTTTTTAACCGACTCGTTCAAGTATCTTCTAATCTCGTACTTGTCGGCATCCCTTGTCTGTTTTTTCGTAAGCTCAAACAGCACTTCCACCGACAGTCTGACTACGATTTGATTCAATGTGAAGAATTGCGTTAGCAGTACGTCTTTCACATTCTTAATCAGCGGGGGCTCGCTGGCCTCAATCACCGCGTTCAATGCCGGTGTCTGGAAAAGGTTGTCATCAAAATAGAGACGGCCAGACTTGGGATAGTGGAGTTCGCGGTTCTTCAGGTAATGGAGAAAAGCGGGGATCTCATCCTTCATCTTCTCCTCTATCTCGGTATCTTCTGCGCCTTCAAACGGAGAGACCTTAATCACCCAAAAACGGGTATCGGCTGAGGTAAGCGGCGCAAATCCAGTCTCGTTGTTCGTGCAGAGGACAAACTTGGCGAAGCACTTCCCTCTTCTCGCGTCTTTTCCTTTAGGCTCGTAGGGCAACTCATCAGAAGTGGTGGCCATCTTCATAAAGTCGACGGAGTTCAAGTCAATGGCTGTAGCTTCGTCAACAAGCACCAGCTCTTTTCCTTCCAGCATGGCATTGAACTTGTTGTTCAGCCTTACAGTATCCATGCAAACCGAATTTTCTTGGAACAAAAAATTCAGGAAATGCAACAGGGTGGATTTCCCCGTCTTTTGTTCCCAACTCACCAAACAGAGAATCGGTAACCTTTGTTTTGGATGGGCGAACAGTAATTGGAAGTAATCCAACGCCATCTCATAGAGCAATTCCCCGTCATTGTTTGGATAATCAAAAATGTGGTGAAGCACCTTATTGATATTGTCCCAACTGCCTTCTTTAGGAATGTGCGTGAGTTTGGCAAACCTGTTGTAAAGCACAGACCGGATACCTGATTTTTCGTATTGAGGTGCAGGATTGTATTTTTCAGGATCGTTTTCAGGTTCGTATGCGAAGCCGTCATATTTCGGAATCTGTCGAATGAACTCCTGTGGCTGGGGATAATCCGCTTTGATTCTGAAATAGGTTGTTTTTTCCAGAACCAAATTGTTCAGGTCGTCCACGGTTTGCTTATACAAGTCTGGACCCACCATCGCATATCGAAACAAATCATCGGCGAAGGTAGGTTTAATCTTGCCCATGTCGTCCCGGTAGTATCGCGTATGGTTGTATGTCCATTCACGGTCACCGATGTCGTCCTGGTAACGCTCATAAAACGACCTGAAACTATCAAGGCCAAAATACTTCCTTATCTGGTTCGTTCCGGCAATCTTTTCAACCGCAATGTAAGTGCCTTGTGCATTTTTCTTAACTGCCTGCAACTCAGCGAGGCATTTCTGTTGGTCGCATTGCCCGTTGAAAAGCAAGTCGTCAATGCCTTTGCCTCCCACATCGCGCAGAATATGCTCGTAAAAAACATCGCCTTGGAACACTTTCGATTCCCTAAGATAGTCGTAGAACTTAATCAGCGATTCGGAGAATTGTCTCGGGCGTTCCGTGGCTTCTTTTGCCTCGTCAAAGTTTTTCAGTTGGAGTGCATCGGCATCATGCAAGACAACGATTTCCCTTGGGCTGGTCTTTTCGATGAAATCCGCCAAGTCTGTATGCAGCTTCAGCTTGTCTTTGGCGGTGAAATTGTATATACCGCCGATTCCAATGGCACAAAGCCCGAATTTCGACAACACAAACGCCTTTATTTCACCTTCCACGATGAACAACGTGTTGACCTTCTCCTTAGACTTGTATGCTTCAATCGCCTTGGGCGTGAAAAAGGGGAATGTTTCGGTTCCTTTAGGCTGCTTGTACTTTTGTTTTGGGTCTTTGGGATTCTTCAGCCTGGTTCTGACAAAAGCCCGGATACTGCGGCCTTCGTTTTTGGATCTGTCTTCGTATTCAAGAATGCGCCCATTAGGAGTAAGGTAATTGATAACAAGATTGTCGTTGTCGTCAGAGGTGAAGTAACGGAACTCTTTGATACCGAGGACGCCCTCAGCGTCTGTCACGCCTTTGAAACGGTTCTCTTCGTCAGTAATTCCAACGGCAGAAAGCCTTCGTTCACAATAACACATCTCAACTTAATACTTCTTCCATAATACAATAATGAATTTAATTATGGCGGCAAAGCTATTTATATTAAGAACACTTTTTTCTTACTATTATAAGCATCACTCCAATTCTGTAATGTGGTAACATTATAACCGAGTTTCTTCAAAGCATAATAAAGCGGGGGTTGAGATTCTTCTTCATAAATCATCTGTAATTCAATTGCAGCCTTCACACGGTGAACGATGGCCGTACCGCTCAGACCTTGAATGTTTTTCAGAAACTTTTGCATATTGCTTTTGTTGCCGTGAAAGATTCGCAGCAATTCTTCGTTGCTTTCATATTCTATTTTCTTTTGAAAAATCATTTTATCACTCATTAGTCTGACTTTTTCCGCACATAAATCAAGGTAAACCAACATGTCATTGTCTTTCTTGTCCCATTCACGGCTCACTTCTATATAGTCCATCTTCGCGTCATTCAAGATGAAATCCATCCATTCCATGCCATTGATTTCAACCAAATAAGAAAACAATCAGTGACATCATAAGGAGACCAGTACATTTTCATCAATTCCTGATGTCGCTTTTCTTGAAATCCATAGAGATGGTAAAAACTTTCCATTTCTTTTATTGCCTCTTCGACACATCCTTCCTTAATCATCTCTTGACATATCTCTTCTTTTGTTTTTTCTTCAAAAAGAGAACTCATAATGCATATATAACGTGAAGTCTCATCTATGAGAATATCATTGCAAAACCTTTTCACCTTTTGGGTGAAACCCCGACCTTCTTTGTTTTCATCAATATGCCAGGTCATAGTATAACTAGGGTTATTTCTTATTTGTTGAATGTGTTGTTCCCATTCATTTAATCCGATAAAAAGCAGATGCATTACTTTATAGTCTTTCATTCCAAGGAAGCCTTTTTCCTCAGATATTTGCGCCACTTTTTCATAATACCCTTCAAATCCATCAAACACATACAGACCGAGATCGTTATCTGAATAAACAGGGAATAGATTGTTATTTGTGTTGTCATTCATTTTACTTCGTGTTTTATAGTTGTTTTATTCTTCAATCATTCTAATTGCACAACAGATTCCTTCTTTACATCGTCATCAAAATCATGATAACTGCAATCGGTTCGGATATTGCTTTTGCTTTTGTGGTCATGCCATTTCCTCCAATACCTTATTAACATCGCTTTCTTTATAGCGGACTTTGTTGCCCACTTTCACCCTTTTAAGAACCCCTTCTTTGTTCCACCTCCAAAGGGTCGGCTCTGTCACTCCTAACAGTTCCGCCACTTGTTTAATGGTCAAAAGCTTTTCTTCTTTGGGTTTGGTGTACTCCGTAATCAGATCAAGCATTTTTTCGATTCTCTCGAATTGTTCCGGGGTCATCTGAATTGAAATAACCGCCTGTTGGGTTGTTGGTTGTTTAAACATGTCTTTGTCGTTTTTAATGAAATATGATGCAAAAGTAATACAATGAAATATTGCATTATAAATAATCAACCTATTCAACATTTTTTCAACATTTTTTCAACTTATTGTTTAAAATTTCAACAAAAAGAAACACGGCTTTTTATACCGTGTTTCCCATTCCCTATTACGAATAATCCAACCGCCGTTCAATGATTCTTACCTCGTCGGCCAATTCTGTATCTTGGTTGATGGCTTCATTTTTCTCATAATGCTTCCATCAATTACATTCAACGATTTATCCACTTTGTATTCAGGTTGCCCAAAGGCGAAACACATCAATTTGAATTTGTCGGACAATTCAAGTCTGGTGTACCTATTCACGGCATCAGACCCAATTCGATGAAGTCCAGCCGCATAGAGATTGACTTGCGCCTTATTCATAATATCAACATGGGTTTTCCTGCAAAGTTTACTACTGGCCAACTCATATAAAGGTTTATACTCGTTATCTTCTATTTCTTCGTTGTAGACATTGCATTTCCTATCAATCCTGCACTTCTGCAACAATTGTCTGATTTTGGCATTGTACCCCCATTCCCCGCTCACATAATGGAGAATGTGGAAATTGAACTTGTATTTTTTCACAATATCCAAAGCGTAACGAATTATCGGGGTTTCGATTTCGGAATTGTCGCGCTGCTCTTTTTTCGTCTTATTCGGCAAATAATGTATGTATGGAATGCCGTTTTTATCCACGCCGACATTGGCCATCGTTAGTTTCTGAAAGTCGGCCACACGGCAACCAAAAGCGCATTGGAGCAAAAAAGCGTCCTTTGTTTCCCTATGGCTTTCGGGAACATCGGTATTCATCACGGTCATGAACTCCTCGAAATGGAGAAAAACTGGTTCGTCGTAGCGTTCTTTTGTTGCCATCTTTACACGGTCTTTGCCCAACTTGCGGAATGGCGACTTTGCGATTTCGTCATCATCTTCCAAAGCACTGAAAAACGCCTTTAATTGCTTCACGCGGGTTGCAGCCGTGTTTTGGTTTCTTGGTTCGTTTGGAATGTGTCTTGAGGGTTCGTTTGCGTATAACTTTGGCCATTTCTTCACATACTTGTATTCATCAACGATGAATTGGCGGTATTCCATTACGTCATTTGGGGTGAAGTCCGAGGGAGTCATGGCGGTTCTACCTTTCACGGTCAAGAATCGTTCTACCTCTTTGGCGACAAGTTTATAAAGTGAGTATCGGCTTTCACCCCAAACGCCTTGTTTATATGAATCCTCAATGAATGCATTGAGGCGTTCCGACAAAGTGACGGTTTTGCTTGGCTCGGATTGTTCGGGGTGAAGCTCCCTAAACACCATTTCGTAAAACACTTTGCTTGTCATGTCGTAACCGCCTTGTTTCATTGCTGAATAGGCTCTTTTCATCGCGTCAATTTCATTGGCAATCTGTTTAACCAAAACAGGGTCGTAAATCTTCGTTCCCGCTTTCAGTGTACCATCATTGTTGAACTTTGCCAAATCCTTCAAGTCGGCTACAATTTCACTCCTATAAGAGAAATCGGCTTTCTTGCTGTCATAGAATCTGAATCTTAATCTTACATTGCCACTCGTTTTCTTTGTGTGTTTAGTGGACTTTTTTGTTTTGCCATCGTTTTCATCGTCTTTGAAAGTCCCGATGGTCAGAATTGTAATGCGTTCCATAATGAAAATGTGTGTGTTAGTTTCGGGCAAAAATAGTAAAAATGCCCGAAAGAAATGCAATATAGCATAATAATCTTATTATCCGATTTAAGAATTTATATGATATATAATTGAATATCAATAATATTAAATGATAGAATTATTTCAGCGAAATAAGATTTACGATTCCGCTATGGGCGAATGGAGAAACTATAGGTACTATTTGGCTAATGAATTGCAGTATTTCAGGGCTGATTTTAACGGTTATTTGTATGCCAACTATAATGACACCGACTTGCATTTCACCGGTGATTTGTTCGCTCAACCTTCAATGGAATACCAACTTTCTGCTGAATCCACATCCCTTGCCGGGGATGAGTAACCGGATCAAAATGGTGTACACCTGGTGGGTAATCCTTATCCTTCCAATGCCAGAATAGATTTTTCAACAGAAGACATCATTAAGAATGGTTTATATATGATGAATCCGGTAGATGCCGCAAGAAACGATGTGGTGTGCTACGACACGTATGAATACGAACAAGAGGAAGACGTCGCCATCGTCATTGCTCCGGCGACTGCTGTGTTTTTTAAAGCCGAAGAGAGAGATGAAGCCTTTTTTACCACCGTCACTTTTACTCCTTACGATGGAGACTTAACACCGAATGATGATTATATCAGAGGCGGGGAAAGGAATCTGAATAGGATTGTCATTGAATTATGTGAAGATGGCGTGATGAGAGACAGGGCGTATGTGAGGCCTGACGAAGGCAAGAATTGCACCAAGTTCAGCATCAACAAAAACACCCCCAAGATCTTCATTCCCAAGAACAACAAGGATTATGCTATTGCCAGTACTGAGGGCGCCAAGGTGATGCCCCTGTGCTTCACCACCAAAGAAAGCGGCATCTACACGCTGAACTTCAACACGAAGAAGATGAACTACAGCTACCTGCACCTCATCGACAACGCGACGGGCATGGACATCGACATGCTTCAGACCCCGAGCTACACCTTCGACTCGAAGGACTGCGGCTATGCCACCCGCTTCAAGCTCGTGTTCGTTGAAGATGCCACCAATGAAATCGCCGAGAGCTTCGCTTACGTCAGCAACGGCCAGCTTATGATCAACAACAACGGCAATGCCACCCTGCAAGTGATGGACATCACCGGCCGCATCCTGAGCACCGACGACATCCAAAACAGCTACAGCAAGAGCCTCAACCTGAGCGCTGGTGTGTATGTGGTTCGCCTCAGCAACGGCAACGACGTGAAAACCCAAAAGATTGTGGTTGAATAAATCGAGTAAGTAATTGAATTATTAACGAATTAAAACACACAAAATATGAAAAAACTTGTTTTGACAGCAGCAATTCTGACGGGTTTCGCAATGAGTACCTACGCTCATAATAGCTATTCCGAAAGTAATCCAACCACAGGTGGTGGTCTTTTCAATCGTGGAAACGTCTCTGAAAACTATATGAGGGGAGATGACATAGGGCTTTGGTTTCCCACCCACAATACCCCCGGTAACTGGGATGCCGAAGATGAACCCGAGGTTCCTCTCGGCGAAGGCGCGCTATTGCTCATCGGCTTTGGCGCGGCTTACGCCATGACGAGGAGAAAGAAGGAGGACTAAACCATTAAACGCTCAAAACCTAAGAAAGCTGTACCGCAACTTGCGGTGCAGCTTTTTTTGATGTACGCTTCTTGGTGTGGATATTTTTCCGTACCTTTGCAAAAATTTTAAGACAAGATGGACAAAATCGGATTAACCTACAATACTGAGAAAGAGCAGATTGTGA
>CACXQO010000003.1 GCA_902769815.1 uncultured Bacteroidia bacterium
CTATGTTATAATGCTAATAATCAATGAAATATATCACTTTTTTCTCAAATCCAGTCGCTATTACAACAACATCGTTACACCTTATTTTTTAGGCGTTACATAGCAGAGTTATAGTAATTAAAGTCATAAGAAATCACATTAAGGGCTCCTATAGAAAAATAGCCGTCCCCTGAGCCACTCCATCCCCAATTAAAATGAAACATATCATTTGTGTCAAACCCATCACATACGAAAGCATGACCGTTATTATAAGATGAAGAAAACCCAGTATAAAATACAGGTCTACCTAAATCAAGGCAATCCTTAAGTCTTGCTTTCCAATAAGAAACGGAACAGTTATTGAGACTCAACTTATTCATTTCATCGGAATAGTTGAAATAATTAATCAATGTTCCAGGATTTAAAACTGCCCCAGATCCATTAGGAGAATAATCCATGTCGACCGAAACGCCACAATGCCACATGAGTGTTGCCACGGCTTCATCTTGTTCTTGTGTAGTTTGTATATGATAACTATCCAGCATATTATCCCAATCGTATGTGGTTTCTCCAAAATTGGCACTCAGTGTTTGACCGTTCCATTCGTAGGAATGTTCGCCCGTTCCTTGCACTGGCCATTCCCAATATTTCATTATTTGCGCCATTGCCGTAGCCGTGCAACCTGTAGGGCAACCACTTGGAACAAACATGTTATATGGATATCTTTGACCCCATCTAGTGGTAAGCAATGGTTCCACCCCTACATCGGAACGATTATTGGTCAATCGTCCAATAGTTCTCACCAATTCCCATTGTTTGGCTGTTTGTTCATCTGCTTCAATATGGTTTTCAATACCATACTGTAACTGTTCTACAAAACCTTGCAGATAACTTTGCAATTGTATGGGGATGTTTTCCATGTCAAACTGCCCTTCGTTGGAATATCCTAGGATAGGTATGGCACAATCATCGGCAGCCACGATGACAAAACCATTTGGCGTGTTGAAAATGTGGAAAGCAGCATCGCCACGGTTGATGTTGTATGTGGTTACGAGTTGCAAGTCATCAATGCTCCGCAATGGAGTGTTTGTGTTTGAGTTCATGAATTTCATCGCCACTTCACGGGCTGTGCTCATGTCAACAGGATTGGCTTTCGTCATCCCCACCACATTCAGCAGCAGGACGAACAAGGCGGCACGCAACGCCTTTTTTAATTGTAGAATTCTTTTCATTGTCTTGTGTTTTTATGGTTAAAAATTTAAAAAACGCTACAAATGTAAGAAAAAAAAGAAAACCGCCCCCAGATTGAGGCGGTTTTCTTCAAACTAAAGTGTTGCTTGGCTCACTTCACGACCACTTTGCCGATGTAGGTGTTGCCCGAGCGGCAGACCACCTTCACGGTGTAGATGCCGGAGGTTGTGAGGCCCGACATCCTTGAGGTCACGATGTGGCCGGTCTTGTGGTCAACCACCTCGCCCAGCACATTCACAACTATGGTTTCCTCGATGGTCTCGTCTTCGGGGATGACCAACGAGAATGTTTCGTTGCGGTCGATTGGGTTCGGGTAGATGGCCATCCAGCCCTTGCCGTCCAAGTCGTTCACGCCCAAGGTGCCAAAGTGCAGCACGGCAGGCTCGTCCAAAGTGCCTATCGAGGCATCCTTGGTGTAGTTGATGCAGTCAGTCGACTTGCTGGCGGCCCTGCCATTGGTCAGCACAAAGCGCATCTCTTCCGAAGCTTCGCCGAACACGGTCAGGAAGGCGACATAGCGGTCGAAAGGCTCGACGTACATCAACTTGACGCTGCCACGGCACTCGTCGCCCACGAAGGCGGCCAACTCGTAATTGTCGGCACGCAACTCCTGACCGTCCAGTTCGATTACCGAAGTGATGGTCATGTTGTTGGCGTATGCTGCCGATTGCGGAGTGTGGAAGTTGCCTTCAGGAGTGATATTGGGCAACGGCTCCATTGTGCGATTCGTTTGATAGACCAAGGTCTTTTGGGTGGTGCTGTTTGATTGGTACATATAACCCTGCCCGGGCTCCAAAGTGTTCAATGTGCCGTCCCAATAATGATACTGGCCAATTGAGATATAGGTTGCATAACCATTTCTGCTCTTGATTTGGTCATTGGCTTGGGGCGTAAAACCGCTCAGGGCATCGTTCACACTCATGCTTTGGTTGTAGGGATAGCCTATCCAGTTCCATCCTTTGTTGATGGTGATAGGGTGGCTTTCGGGTTGGGTCAACAGTCCTTGCAATTGCACCGTGCAGGCAGCATTGGTCTGAATCATGTACATCTCTTCGTTCGTGATTTCAAACTCGTCGCCGAACCATCCCCATTCTTGGTCATATTCAGTACTGAAGTTGTTGCTCCAGATTTCGATGCCGTTGTTGCCAAGGCCATCTTCCAACATGCCGAGTCCGTCAATGCCATTCATTTCGATATAGGCACTCCACCAGTTCCAGCCCGAAGTAAGGGGTTGGTCGATGGTGACAGCCGAGGTGAAGTCAAGGATGTAGGGATTGATGGGGGTGCCGTAACCATTTGTGTTGAAGGTCAGGTTAGGTGATGTCATGTCAAGTTCTTGCGCCAAACGATGGTCATAAACCTTGAATGTCAGTGCATCACCATTCTGGCCATAGACTGTCATCCAAAGGAGGTAGCGGTCGGTAGGTGCAAAGTAAGTGAGCAATTGGGTGCCACGGCACTCCGTTCCGCAGAAGGCTGCCACTTCAAGCAAATCGGAACGTTGCTCCACGCCGTTGATTTGGACGACACTAGTCAGTGCCATGTTGTCCGAATATGCGGAACCGTCTGTTGTCCAGTGGTTGGTGACCTGCTCGAAATGCGCCGTCAAGTTCCTGTCGGACTCAACCGTGAACTCGTATGGGTTGGCCATAGAAGCGACCGCGTTGTTCTCCTTCCAATAGAAGAAGTGGTAGCCGTTGGCTGGTGTGGCTGTCAGGGTGCAGGTGGAGCCGCCTTGATAGACACCACCGCCCGAAACCGTACCGCCTACAGTCGGATCGGCCGTTGCAAACACATTGAAGATGTTGCCCGAGAGTCCAAAAATGACTTGGTTTTTCAGCGTCATCAACGAACCCGAGTAAGACGAAGGACTTTTTGGATTGTAGTTCACATCGTCGCTGAAGGCTTGCAGGGCTTGGGTGCCGTTGGCTACAAACACTCTGCAATTCATGCCATAGGAATAATCGTTCGTGTTGTCGTCAACAGTGAGGACGAGATTCGACGTGCCATTGTAGGCAAATGGTTGAGTAAAGATGATGTAAGTCCAGTTGCCGCTGGTCAAGGTCACGTTTCCACTAAACACCTTGTTGCTATTGTTCACGGTAATCCAGTCGGAGTCGCTGTTGAATGCATCCTTGCTGGTATGCTTCAGATAAATTGTGAAATTACGTGTCTTGGTGCTACCTGTATTGAAGAAAGCTATGCTCGAAATCTCATTGGCTCCGCCCATTTCGGCTGCCGTGTAGATTTGTTGCGAGACAGAATAGTTGTAATAAGAGTTGCTTGGCAGGTATGGGGTTGCTCCAAACGCATCTCCAACGACAATACTGCTGTAAATCGGCGTGAAGTTGGCCACATAGTCAGCACTTGCGTCAACAATGAACGTGTAAGAGGAAAGGTAGGAAACCACCTCGCCGTCCTTGGTCCAACTGATGAAGGTGTAGCCATCGTTAGGCGTTGCCATCAGGTTGCAGACGTGGCCGGGAGCATACAAGCCGCCTCCGCTAACCGTGCCGCCTGTTTCGGGATCAGCCGAAGCGGTGATGGTGACGGGCAATCCAAAATGGGCCACCAGATTGCGGTTGTCCGTAACCGTGAAGTAATAGTTGGCGTCTGTTGAAACCACTTCATCATTTTCAGTCCAATTGTAGAAGCAGTAACCCTCGTTTGCGGTTGCGCTAACAAGGCAAAACTGGCCTTGAGCGAAAGTTCCACCGCCCGTCGCTGAGCCTGCATAGTTCGGCTCGGCAGAAACGGTCACCGTGTAGTCGAATGACGGGAAGCCGAAGATGACTTGGTTCTTTGCCGAGGTAAGGTTGCCATAATAACTCGTCGGATTCAGAGGATCCAAATTTGTAGAGGTACTTAAACCATATAAGGACTGATAGTCATCCGCAGTATAGGTACGGAAGTAGACGGTAGAGCCATAACTTCCCGTATTGTCATCCACAATCAAAGCGAGGTTGGATGTTCCATCGTAGTGGAATGGCGCATCAAAAGTGATGACCGTCCATTCGCGACTCTTGATGGTTACATTGCCGCTGAATACGCGGTCGGCTTCGGTAGAAGTAATCCAGTCGTATGACCCCGTGAACGAATTCTTGTCCGTTTGAATCAAGTAGACGGAGAAGTCGCGGGTTTGGATGGTTGTCGTAGTGCTGAAGAAAGCCACGCTGGCGATGTCGCATTCCATGCCGATTTCCTCAGCAGTGTAGATTTGCTGCGAGAGGCAATATGGGTCATAAGTGTAACTCGGCAGATAGTAGGACGTTGAAGTTGCGTCACCGATGGCAATGCCGTTGTTGACTCTCTGGAAGTTGGCCACATACTCGGCTGCCGTACTACCCACCGTGAAACTATAAGTGGACAGCCAAGAAACCACCGAACCGTTCTTCGTCCAATTGACGAAGACATATTTGTCTTTGGCTGTGGCTGTAAGTGTGCAGGTGTGGCCTTGGGCATAGTTGCCGCTACCTGTCACAGTACCACCTTCCGCAGGAGAAGCTGTAGCGGTAATGGCAATAGGTGTTCCGAAGTTGGCCACCAAACTCATGTTGCCAGTGACGGGGAAGGTATACTCTTCGCTTGTGGAAACCGAGGAGCCATTCAAACTCCAATTGTAGAACACATAGCCCGCATTAGGAGTAGCGGTAAGAGTGCAGTTTTGACCAAGATAAAACATGCCGGCATTTCCGCTTACCGTGCCACTGTTCGATGGATTGACCGAAACCGATACTGTGTAGATGTATTGCGGCGTTCCGAGGATGATTTGGTTCTTCACCATTGGGAGAGTACCTGAATAAGTTGTGGGATTAAACGGGTCATAGTTCGTATTGTCACTATAAATATAGATGGACTGGTTGCTATCGGTGGTCGAAACCCTGCACGACATGTATGGAGAAGTATAACTACCCGTGTTGTCATCCACAATCAAAGCGATGTTGGAAGTACCATCATAATTGAAAATCGAATTGAAGCAAATCGTGGTCCAACTGCCCGAGGTCATGTTGATACTTCCGCTGAACACTTGGTCTTCTTCTGTTACGGTTATCCAATCCGTGTTGTTGGCAAAAGAGGACTTGGTGGTATTGACCATGTAAATCGTGTAGTTTCGAGTTCTGGTAGTACCTGTGTTAAAAAACGATATGCTGGAAATCTCGCCAGCCCCCATCCCAATCTCATCGGCCGTGTAGATTTGCTGTGAAAGTGTGTAGCGAAAGTACGAATAACTGGGAAGATAATAAATTGTTCCCGAGCCATCACCTATGACTGTGCCATCAACTTGCTCGAAGTTTGCCACATAATTGGCAGTTTCGGTCACATTCACGGTGCAGGTGGTTACGTAAGAAACTACTTCCCCATTCTTTGTCCAACTGTTGAACACATAGCCTTCGTTGGGTGTGGCCGTGAGGGTGATGGGTTGTCCATAGAAATATGGGCCACCGCCACCGCTGACCGTGCCGCCATTGGTGGGATTGGCCGAAACCGTCACATAATACTGGGGATTTGCGATGCCGAAAACGACCTGGTTCTTTATCGTCATGAGCGTGCCTGAATAAACAGAAGGATTGGTCGGGTCGTAGTCTGTGCCCGATCCATAAATTCGGATGGCTTGACTCGCATCGGTGTCGAAGGTACGGCAATTTGTGTATGAGTTATAAGTATTCGAGTTGTCGTCCACAATCAAGGCCAGATTGGAATATCCGTCGTAACTGAATGCCGTGTTGAAATAGATGGTTACCCAACTACGGGCTGTCATGCTGACGCTGCCGTTGAACACTTGATCCGCTTCTGTAACAGCAATCCAGTCATTGGTGTTTTCAAATGATGTCTTGTCGGTGTTGACCAAGTAGATGCTCATTTCGCGAGTAATTGTAGATGTACCCGTGTTGAAGAACGACACGCTGGAAATGTCGTTAGACACATTGCCCATCTCTTCTGCCGTGTAGATTTGTTCTGTCAAGGAATAGTAATTATAGGTCGGTAGGTAAGAACTAGAATTGGTCGGTTCGCCAATGGCTATGCCGTCTATTTCCGTAAACTGAGCCAAATATTCACCGTCCGCTGTAACCGAGAAAGTATAGGTGGGCATGCACGAAACCACACTACCGTTCTTTGTCCATTTTGCGAACAAGTAACCTTCGTTGGGTGTGGCAGTAAGGGTGCATTGCTGGTTGTAGCCATAGTCGCCGCCTCCAGTCACCGTGCCGCCGTTTGTGGGATCGGCCGAAACGGTAATGGTGAATGGTTCTCCAAAGCATGCCTCCAAGTTCATGTTGCCCGTGACCGGGAAAGTATAAACGGGGTCATAAGACTTGATAGTGCCGTTTTCCTTCCAATAATAGAAACCATAGCCCGGGTTGGCCGTGGCGGTAAGGGTGCAGGATTGGCCGATATAATAATATCCCTGACCTCCACTCACCGTACCACTACCTACAGGATTGACTGTAGTAGTTACTGTATAGATGGGATTCGGAATGCCAAAAACGACTTGGTTCTTCACCGATAAAAGCGTGCCTGTGTAGGCGGATGGGTCGGTCGGGTCATAGGTTATGCCGTTGTAGTCATAGGTGCGAAGGGCTTGGTTTCCAGTTGCATCGAAAGTGCGGAAACTCGTATAGGTATTGTAACTGTTCGAGTGGTCTTCCACAACCAAAACGACATTGGACGTACCGTTGTATTCAAACAAGTTCCCGAAATAGATGCTCGTCCAGCCATTGGCGTTAAAGGTGACATTGCCGCTAAACACCAAATCGTTTTCCGTAACGGCAATCCAATCGGTATTGCTCTCAAATGATGTCTTGTTGGTATGGGCCAAGTAGACGGACAGGTTGCGGGTTCTTGAATACCCTGATGTGTTGAAGAACGACACGCTTGAGATGTCGGTAGACTCACCGCCCATTTCCGCTGCCGTGTAAATCTGCTCCGTCAAGGAGTTGTAGTAATAGGTCGGCAGAGTGGAATTGGTGTAGGTCGCATCGCCGATGGCAATACCGTCAATGGCTTCGAAATTAGCCACATAAGTAGCCGACTCGGTTACATTGAAACTGTAGGTGGACAGATACGAGACCACTTGGCCGTTCTTCGTCCAGTTGTTGAACACATAGCCATTGTTGGCCGTGGCCGTTATGGTGATGGGTTGGCCATAGTAGCAGTTGCCTCCGCCAGTTACTGAGCCGCCATTTGTCGGATTGGCTGTAACTGTCACAATGTTACCATAAGTTGCCTTGCCGAATACGACATCGTTCTTCACCGTCGGAAGCGATCCGGAATAGTTGGAAGGACTATATGGATCATAGTTCGTGCCATCGCTATAAATGTAAATGGATTGGTCGCTTTCGGTAGCAAATACCCTATTGTAATAGGTTGAACTATAACTTCCGGTATTGTCATCAACTATAAGGGCAACATTGGAAGTGCCGTCATAATGGAATGGTGTGTTGAAATAGATGGTCGTCCAACTGCCTGCACTCCTTGTCACACTACCACTGAACACTTGATCTGTTTCCGAAACGGTAATCCAGTCATAATTGTTTTCAAATGTAGACTTGGAAGTGTTGACCATGTAAATCGTCATGGTGCGGGAATAGGAAGAATTTGAAGTATTGAAGAAGGAAACGCTTGTAATATCACAACTTCCGCTATTCATCTCAGCGGCAGTGAAGATTTGCTGTGAAAGCGTGTAACGATAAAAAGAATGACTTGGAAGATAGGAAATGATGCCCGTTGGGTTGCCGACGAAAATGCTGTTGTTGAACGCTTGGAAATTCGCCACATAATTGGCCTCATCAGTAACCTCGAAGGTGTAAGTGGGCAGATACGACACTACTGTGCCATTCAAAGTCCAGCTGACGAAGGCATAGCCATTGTTGGGCGTGGCCGTGATGGTGCAGGATTGTCCCTGTCCATAATAGCCTCCTCCACTCAGTGTGCCTGCTCCCGCAGGGTTGGAAGTGAGCGTGATGGCTTTCCTCCACAACTCAAAATCCACAGCGGTGTGCTTTTGGGCGGCATCCACAAGGTCGAGGCCGAAGTTGATGGTGTAACTTTGCGGCGCACTATTGGAAAGGGTGACACTGTAGTTGACCGAGGCTTGATTGTTGGCAGTAATGCTGCCGAATGACTTGTTGTTGCTGTTGATGGTAAGATAAGAATAGGTGGTGGACAAAACACCCACAACCGATGCCGCCATGTCGTTGCCCACATTGGAGATGAGGATATGCAAGTTGGCGGTCTCGCCGGGCTCTAATGAGCCATTGCCGTTGTTGTCGTTCAATACGGTGACTTCGTCGAGTCTCAAGATGTGGCCATACACCATGACACTGATTCTGATGGTTCCCAACGACTCGCCACCAGCGAATATTTCGCCAGTGAATTGCACGTTGCGTTTGGCTGGGGCATCGTTGCTCAAGGTGAAGGCAAACATGTTGTTGATGGTTCGCGTTTGGCCGACATTGAAACGCGGCAACGATTCCGAACCGTCCGTGATGGTCACATATTCCGATTCACTCGTCAGGGTCATCGTGGCACCGTCGAGGGCGAGGCCTGATTCATTTTTCAAGGTGAGGCTCAAAGTAACCGATTCGCCGGCGTTGAGTTTGCCGTCGTTGTTGCCCTGACTGTCGTTGACCGTGAAAGAGTTGAGCGTCAGCGGGCCAGAAGACATGGCATTGATGGCTGCCAAAACGTCAATGCGGCCATAGCCGTAGGTGTTGCTCTTGCCCGTTGCCAAAGGCACTGCCGTTTCTTCCAGCACTTGGCAAATTTCCTCTGGTGTGGCGTTGATGTTCTTGCTCAGCAAGAGAGAGATGCAGCCTGCCGTGCAAGGCGTGGCCATCGAGGTACCGCTCTTTATCGAATAACCCGTGTTGCTTGAGTAATCCGCAGATTTAATATCAACACCCGGAGCGCACACATCGGGGCGAATAAGGCCAAAATCAGTTGTGCTGCCAGCAGTGTAAGGATAGTCGGCAAATTCGGTGTTCGACCATGTAACAGGACCGCGTGAAGTGAAGTTAGCCGCATTGTCGTTGGCATTGACGGCACCCACGCATATTGCGCACGACAAATCGCCCGCATTATTGGCCTGAATGGGATCCATGTAAGGCGGAGGGCAGCTGCCAGGCGCACGCACATTGTTGGGGATGGGATACGAACCCTGCATGTTGCCTTCGTTGCCGGCGGCAATGGCACCCACCACGCCAGCATCCAAAAGTGCGGCACAGGTGTTGCGGAAAAGAGTACGTTCAGCGATAGTTGAATTGGCCCAGCCCAACGACATGCTGAACAGGTCGGCACCCTGTTCCGCAGCCCATTGCATGGCGTAGCAAGTGGTGGCTGCCGAACCATTACCGCCCGAACTCAATACCTTAATGCACATTAACGTGGCATCAGGAGCCATACCGGTTTGCGAGCCAGCCGTGCCATCGCCGCACACCGTGCCGGCGCAGTGCGTGCCGTGGCTGTTGTCGTCCATCGGGTCGTTGTCGTTGTTGTAGAAATCATACCCGTGGTGAGGGTATTCCGCACCGCCGTCCCAAAGGTGGTCGGCGAGGTCCAAGTGGTTGTAGTTCACGCCCGAGTCGATGACGGCCACCACAACGCCTTGGCCTGTGTAGCCCAAGTCCCAAACTTGGTCGGCGTTCACTTGGGTGACGTTGGAGGTGATTTCACGGGTGTTGCTGGCAGGCCTGGATTCTTCGTCAAACAATACGTGTTTTTCTTCATCCAAACCGATGAGGGCTACATCCCTGCGCATGGCCATGTCGTTGATGGCCTGCTTGGTGGCGGAAAAATACATGGCATTGGCCATCCAAATGATTTTAGGGGTCGTGGTCATGTCGTTCCTTTCCATCTCATCGAGAGCCCTTCTCAAATCATATTGCGAAGCCTCGGCAAACTGCTTCAGTTCGTTGACCACGAACTCGCGCCTTTCGGCTCGCGTGACATAGTGGGCAGCGCGGCGGCCAAGTTGCTGTCTGTCGTACTGCGACTTCATGATGACGATGACCTTGATTTTCTCATCGTCAGACCTTTGACTCATCTCTTGCCTTAAGGCAGGGTCGATGGTTTGGGCATATCCGCAAATGCAGAATAGCACCAGAAGAACAAATGTAAAAAACTTTTTCATAATATATATTTTTTAGGGTTAATAGTTTATTTCGCCACAAAAGACGAGAAAAAAAATATATTTCGCAAGTGTTTTTGCGATTTTTTTTTGGCGACAAGAAAAAAACCGCCTCAATTCGGGGCGGTTTTCTCGGGGTTTTGCACTATGGCAAACTTGCTTATTTGGCCTTGCTTCCCGTCTGGAAAATCAGGGTTTTGGGATGGGTGCTGTTGGAATAGTACATGTAGCCTTCGCCGGGCACGAGGGTATCGATGTCGCCAAACCAGCCCCATCCGTCATCATATTCCGTACTGAAGCTGCTGCTCCAAATTTGGTCACCTTGTTCGGCTTCAAAATTGGATAAGGCTTCTTCAAGGGTTGTTTCGCCGTTGCATGGGAAACCGATCCAGTTCCATCCGGGGTTGATGGTGATGGCATAGTTGGCGGGATTGGCAGGCAAGCCCTGCAATTGCATCGAACAGGAGGTTTTGGTCTTGACCATGTACATTTCCTCGTTCGTCATGCCAATGTCATCCAAGTCGCCGAACCACCCCCATTCCTCGTCATACTCCGTACTGTTGCTGTTGCTCCAAATCTCGATGCCGTTGCTGCCGAGGTTGGTTTCCAATTGCTCCAGCAAGTTGCTCGACTCAATATAGGTGCTTATCCAATTCCAGCCCTGAGAGAGGTTGATGGTTTGGGTAACAGGAGCAGGCCCATCATAATAATGGATGTATTCAGCCACCATATCCTTGTCTTCCACATTGCCTGCCGAGTCGACGGCCATCACCAAGTATTCAGTGGTTTGGTATTCGTCGAAATGCAGCAAGCAATTGTTTTCCAAGATTTTCGGGACTTTCACTTTCCATTCCTGCTCCGTAGTTTCATTACGGTAGTACAAGTTATGATACCACACACCAGAACGGCTGTCCGAAGACACAAAGCTGAAATTCAAGGTGTCAGACTCAAATGTCACTTCTTCGATGTGCGAAGTGGGCTTCACTGCATCGACGATGTTCGTCCAAGTGGGAGTCATAATGATGTCCTCTTGGTCGAAGATGATGCCGGCACGGTTGCTGATTTCAGTTCCGTCGGCAAAGGCTTCCTTCAGGTTGATGCTGTAGTCGATGAAGCCTACCCCATTGCCATTGTAGTTGACAGGCAGCACGCCTTGGTTGGGGTCATCGGTGGGTTCCATCGTCATCGGGTCAAGGGATTGGATGGTCCATTCGACGATGCCCGTGGTTGGGTCGTAGTCCTGATTGATTTGTGCAATGACGTACAACTCTGGCCTCATATCCAAAGTGCGGGCAAAGGTTTGTTCTCCGTTGAGTTCCAAACGTTTGTCGCCGATGATAACGCTACGGGCGGCCAAGGAGTTCAAGTCGAACTTGGTGGCATCCAAAGTGTCGCGCACAATGATGGTATGCGCCGCAGCGGTAGCCAATGTGGTATCGTTCTCAAACTCAATCTCATACTGCACATTCTGGATTTCCTGACGCATGTAGTGGCTGCCCGATTCGGAGAGGTAGCCTCGGATGTCGTTGGGGTCGAGGGAGTTGACTGGAGTTGATTGGCCGCCCTTGGAATCCTCTCCGTCACAATTAGGACGCTTAGAATTATGATTTGAAGACATCATACCAACTCCAAGACTTGTCCCAGATCCTGCATATTGTAAAAAAGGTCTAACGGCTTCCTTTAATTCCCCTAAACCGGATGAAAGACAACCTGCTGTCGTTCCTGCAATTGACAAAGCTAAATCTCGTGGAGACATATTGTTATCGCTACAAGCAACTTCATCCATAAGAGAGTAAAAAGACGACATTATCCCAGTTGCACAACTAATCAATGCTCCTCCTCCTGCTATTCCTTCGATAATAGGAATTGCAGCCACCCCAATTCCAGTTGCTCCAGCAGCTACAGCTAACACCTGACAGGTTAAAGCTGTTGCTCCTGCTCCGACAGAAACGCCATTAAGAACATCTGCAGCTGTTTCGAAAAAACAACAAGCTTCATTTGAAGTACTAAAATCTTGAATAGTATAGGTAATCCATTCTTCTGGATTTAAGAACCATGTATCAACAGGTTCTGAAGCGATTAGTTTAATTGTAATTGTTTTTGTTGCCAAAGGAGGAATAGTTGTCATAAAAAATCCCGAACGAATAAACACTGAATCATTAGTAATTTCGTCAACATCACGAGATTGAACAAAATAAATATCCTCTCCAACAAAATCACTATAAGATAGCAAGTTTCTTCTTTCTTGTTCACTCCATTCATAAGAATCTTTGATATAATCGAAGAATTTATCAAGTTTTAGTCCATCCATTGACAACTGAGATACTCCTCTTTCTGTGTTGGTAGCAATATAAATGCTAATAGGTACATCATACGCCGACATATTCCCATTATTAGTAATGGTATAAGTATACGTGCAAGCCGTATTCCTCAAAAACTGGGTTGGATAAGACACCGTCGAAGTCAACACAATATCCACAGGCTCCTGCACTTCCAAAGCGCCATTGATACGGATGGTCTCGTCATAAAACTCAAATACCGCGTCATACACACCTAAATTCACCTGATAGAAATTGAAGGTTACCGTTGTGGTCGTGTTGCTTTCGTGGCCAATGTCCAATCGTTGAATGGTGTCGTTTTGGGCATTCACCAAATACACTTCCAACAGACTGTTGAAACCATTGCCCTGGAAAGTGATAGTGGAGCAACCGCCATTGCCTACCAAATGCACATCGTAGGCCAAAATGGCATATTTGTGAACATATTGATACGTCACCGAAACCGTCTCCCCACTTCCCGTCATATCATGCACTGCCAAGTAATAAGTTCCATCTTCCCAAGCGTGGCATCCACCGAAAACCATTGCCTCGGATGCAGTGGCTGAATACACTTCCTCGCCAGAAGGACTGAAAAGCTGCATAGTGCAAGCTTTGTCAGCCACAAAAGCCAAAGAATCACCAACACCAGCTTCCACTTTAAACCACTGTATCTGGTTGTTGCGGGGTGCGGCGAAGGTTTCCGTAGTGTTGCGCTCAAAGACTGTTGCCACAATATCTTGCTGCACTTGTTCATCAACATAATAGGCTGACTTGTCAATAAACCGCATTTCACTATCCCAAAAGCGGAAAGAGATTTCATTTTTGGCATTGATGTAAGATGCATCACCATTGGGATGGAAATGGAAGCACGAACTCCGTAAGGCTGGATGCCCCACATTCAACAAGGAAATGATGTCCAAAGTATTTACAGTGGGTGAAATATTGGTTATTTGCCTGTTGGCAATATCGTCATTCAGCCAATACTCCCAACGAGCAATGCCGTAGCCGCCCAAAGGTTGCTTGTAGAATAAGTAACATTGCGGTGCGGTGCGTGTGCCATTGCTGAGTTGCACATTCACCGTGTGGATGCCGTTGGGCAAGTCGCTGACTTCCAACTCAAAAAGGCCACTGCCCAAGGGTCCTGTTTGGGCGTTGCTGTAGTCTTGGTCGAACCAGCAGATGTATTGCAATTCGGTGGAAGGGTCTTCAACGGCCATCTTCATGAACATGTAACTTTGCGTGGCCGTCAAAGTGCTGCCTTGCAGCATCACATGAACGGTGTGCAAGCCATCTTCAAGGTCGTTGACAACCAACAAGAGATGCCCATCACCCAAGGAGTCAATTTGTTGGTGCTCAAAGTCTTCATCGAACCAGCAATGGTAGGACAAATGGGTCATGTCGATGCTGTCAGCAGCGAAGGGTGCCACCTTCATGAACAGGTAGCTTTGCGTGGTGGTCAAAGTGGAGCCTTCCACCAACACATGTACGCTATGCACCCCATCTTCGAGACCTACCACATCCAGCAACAAATGTCCGCTGCCCAAAACATCGGTTTGTTGGTTGGCGAAGTCGTCATCAAACCAGCAATGATACACATAATTGGGCGTTCCGCTTTCCCAAGCATCTGCCTTTAAAAACAAGTAGGTTTGCGAAGTGGAATACTCACCGCCTTTCAGCATCACATGGATGGCATGAAGACCTTCGCTCAAATCATCCACATCCAACAGCAGATGACCATCGCCCAAGGCGCCACTTTGCATAGAAGCAAGGTCTTGGTCGAACCAATAGTAATAGGTAAAGTCGGATAATGACGCTGGAGGGGCCAACTTAAGGAACAGATAGCTCTGTGGGGCACTCCACTTCATGGAAGTGTCCATCACATGGAGGTGCAGTGCATGAAGGCCTTCCGTGAGCGAGCCTACATCCAATTCAGTCTGCCAAGTGCTTGCGCTGAAGGTGGTCGTTGTCGCTTGTGCAAAGTCCTCGTCGAACCAGTAGCGGCAAGTATAGGTCACCAACTGCGCTCGCGCGGCGAGGCCGAGTAGCAATGCACCTATGATTAATATAATGCGTTTCATAAGGTTAGTGTTTATTCTTCCTCGGTAACCACTTCAATATCCACACTCAGTTTGCCATCGATGGTCGACTTGTTGGCCACATTGCAGCGCTTCATGACCATGTAGGTGGGACGGTTGCTATAAGGCATAAATCCACCATAGATGCCTACTTGCGTTCCATCATTGCCCAAGATGCTTGTGGCAATTTCGTCTTTCAGGATGAAAGGCTCTTCCAAAGAGAATGTGCCTGTGAAGTTCTCAAAGACTTCTTGGTATGATGTGTAGTTGGCACAGCCGGAAGTGTAACCCGATCCAAAGGCGGTACCACTATTACCATAAGTCCTGATTCCAATGCAATTGATAAAAGTGCAGTATTGTTGAGGACTATTACTTCCATCTTTAATTATAATGCTGTTATAAGCCGAAAGAGCAGAAAAAGAACCCATCCTCATAATTGAATTATAAAGCACAACAGGAGAATTATTGCTAATGTTATACGGTTGCCACACCACAGAGTTGATCAGTACAGTATTTCTGGCCCTAATAAAAGTGAACTGATTAATAATGCAATTGGCGAACTGGGCATTAATCATATAAAAATCACTGTAAATGCAATTGATACTTGTAAAACTGCATTTATTGAATTTAGGATGGTAAAGAGTTTTGTAATATACATTGTGCCTAAACAGAATACCTTCAATGGTCAGGAAATTAGCCGTATCGGCCACAATGAGGCTTATCTCTCCTCCAAATATGGTGGGGTTGGTGTTGGCCACTGTGTCAATGGCGCAACCCGCGCCTCGCAGCGTAATGGCCTTCGTAATGTCACACGGCACAAAAGTACCGCTCGAAAGTGTAATGATATCACCTGTTTCAGCAGCAGCATGAGCCTCCACAAAGGCGTTTTGACCATAAAACACGCTAACATCATCTCCATGTTGGAGGGTTGCCACTTGAGTTTGTGCAAGTGCATTCTTCGTGCCCACCGCCACCAGCAGCAGGACGAACAAGGCGGCACTCATCGCCTTTCCGAATTGTAAAGCTATTGCTTTCATTTGAATAATTATTAAGTTGTTAATGTTTTCTATTGTTTCAACTATAGACCAGAATAACGCCCAAAAATAATGAAAAAACAAAACCACAATGCAAATTAGTTAATTTTTCGTAATTTTGCCATCGAATTCCAATATCAGAGTGCTATGACCAAATATCCTATCGGTTTGCAGAATTTCCAAGGGCTTCGCGAAGACGGCTATGTCTATGTGGACAAGACGGCCTTTGTGTACCAACTGGCACAAAGTGGGAAATACTACTTCCTCAGCCGCCCGCGCCGCTTCGGAAAGAGCCTGTTCCTTTCCACACTCGAAGCCTACTACTTAGGCAAAAAAGAACTTTTTAAAGGGCTGGCATTGGAGCAAAGATTCGATGGATTCCAATTGGGAATTCCAAATGATGAAGTCAAACGATGTCTATTATCAGTCGCAAACTCTACAAAATCGGCGTGAATTTCTCCAGCGCAACGCGGCGGATTGAGGAATGGAAGATGATTCCTTAGCCCAATCCAAAACAAAGAGAATAGGGAAATTTCTGATGTTGCGGAAATGAAATGTTGTTATCTTTGCAACCAAATTTCTCCAAAAATGAATAGATTTGTTTTTCTTAAAGTATTGTTTATCATTGCGTTATTAGTTTCTGCCGTTTTATGTCTCGCCCAACCTCCGGGCGGCAGGCCTCCGGGTGGGGGAGGAGGTCGTCATCCGGGTGGCCGTCCTCCATACGGTGGCGACCGCCAATGGGGACAAACCGAAAGCAACATGCCAGCGGTGAAGCCGAAGAAGAAAGTCCGCGAAGGCGACACCTTTACTGTGGTGGGCGTGTTGCGCGATGCCAAGACGGGCGAGTTTATGCCATACGTCAATTTGGCCGTGCTCGATTCCGTCGACAACGAATTTGTGAAAGGCAGCATCAGCAACATGGAAGGCGTTTTCGAGATTAACGGCGTGCCGCAAGGGGCTTTCGTGTTGCGCGTTTCGGCCATCGGCTATGAGAACTATCTGCATCCTTTCCATGTGACCAACAACACCAATTTGGGCACGTTGCGCATCAATCCGGGCGTGACGGCCTTGGGCGAAGTGACGGTGGCCGCCGAGCGACCGCTGTATGCAATGGAAGGCGAGAAGTTGATTTACAACGTCAGCGAAGACCCGTCTATCCAGACGGGAACCACCGAGGATGCCTTGCAAAACGCACCCGGCGTGGAGGTCGACGTTGAGGGCAACATCACCCTGCGCGGCGTGTCGAGCGTGGAGATTTGGGTGAACGACAAGCCCTCGAAACTCACCGAGGAAAACTTGAAGACCTATCTCCAAACCTTGCCCGCCAATGCCATTGCCCGCATAGAGACCATCACCAACCCTTCGGCAAAGTATGCTACCGAGGCTGAGGCGGTCATCAACATAGTGACTTCGGCACACATCAAAAGCAACCAGTTTGTCAGCTTTGGCGTGAACGGCTCCAACCAGCCTTTTGTCTCGCCTTGGATTAGCTACATGTGGAAGAAAGACAGGGTGAGCATAAATCTTTTTGCTTCAGGGCGTTACAGCAATCGTGAGAACAAAACCGACAGTTGGTCGCAACAGCGTCGCGATGCCGCCACCGAAGGCGAATATGAGGTCACTTGGGCGGATACGGTGTCGCAACAAGACAACAACCGTTCCTACAGCGGCAACCTGTTCATGAACATTGACTACGAGATTGACTCCACCAGCGACATTTCGGTTGATGCGGGCGGTTATTACAATGCCAACCTGAACAACATGATGCGCACTGAGCGACAGACTTACTATTACCTTGACTCCATGCCCGCCTATTCGATGCTTTTTGCCGACCAAACCAAAGACAACAGCGACACGAGGTCGATTTTTGGCAATTTGGGAGCGGATTACACGAAAAAGTTTGACAATGAAGGACATAACCTGCGTATCGGACTGAACACAAGGCTCACCAACAATAGCGGCGAGGAATGGTATAACCGTTTTTACGAAGTGTACACCGACCTTGACGAGCACCGATACATGCTTTCGCGCACCTATAATTTCAACGGAAGCCTCGATGCGCGATACAACAGGCCTTACAGCAAAGACGGCGAACTCAGTTACGGCCTTCGCGCCGACCATACGCAAATGGATTTCACTTACGACCGTTTCTATGATACCATAGGCATATTGGTGGATTCGCTGCGCACCTACCGCATGATAGGGGCGAAAAGTTCGCTCAACGCCGATGTCAACTGGACGCACCGCTGGGGCGGTTTCACCTTGAGCACGGGTTTGGGTGTGGAAGGCGAGCGCAACATGTACGACTTCATCAGCGACATGCCCTTTGCCGACGACAGCGTTTTCTATCATCTGAATTTCCGTCCTTCCATCCACTTGACCTATCGCACCGAAGACATGCACAACCTGAAACTCAATTACTCGATGCGCATGTCGGGGCCGGGCAGGAACCAAGTCACACGGTTCCGCACCTACGGCGAGAACAGTTACTCGACGGGCAATCCCAACGGTTTGAAGGACAGTTTCACCCACAACATGGAGGCTGGATGGCAGAAGTTTTTCGAGCGTTTCGGCAACATCGGCATTGAGGCCTACGGTCGCTGGAGCACCAATGATGTCAGTAGGTTGACGGATGCGGAATACGATAAATACCTCGATAGAATCGTCAGTTACTCAGTGCCTTACAACATGGGTTCATCGTGGCGTTACGGCACTTCGCTCAACATGACCTACCGTCCTTCAGGCTTCTTCAATGTGCGGCTCTATGCCAACCTTTACAATTACGGCTACCGCATGGAATATGAGCGCAACGGTGTGCCTCAAATCGACGAAAGGGAAAAGTGGTCGTGGAGTGTGCGCGTCAATGCTTGGGCTAAACTCTTTGACCGTCTGCAAGTTACGGCTTCGGCCAACTACAACTCGCCGACCATCAGCCTCATGAGCGAGCGCAAGGCGCGTTATTTCCTCAACATGGGTTTCCGCAGCGACTTTTTCAATCGTCGCCTGTCGGTGTTCGTCAATGTGCAGGACATCTTCAACTGGGGCGCGACGATTGGATCAGGCTCCACCAACACCAACCCGTACTACCTCAGCGACAGCACCCGCAAAATGCTGAACAGCCGCTACATATCGGCAGGTTTCACCCTCCGTTTCGGCAAGATGGAACTCGAAAAGAAAGCCAAGGAAGGCGATGGCGAAGCGGGAGATAGTTTGGAATAAAAACGTTTTTGGAATCATGAACAACAAAAAAGTGATACTGATTACCGGTGCCAGCAGTGGCATTGGTTATGATGCGGCGCAAACCTTAGCCCAGCAGGGTCATCGCGTGTATGCTGCCGCCCGCAGGGTGGAACGGATGGAATCTTTGAAGACAGTGGGCGTGCAGGTCATCAGCATGGATGTCACCGATGAGGCATCGATGCAAAAAGGGGTGGAAAGTGTCATTCAAGCTGAGGGCAGGATTGATGTTTTGATCAACAATGCGGGCTATGGCTATTTTGGTGCCATCGAGAATGTTCCGATGGAAGAGGCACGCAAGCAATTGGAAGTGAATGTGTTTGGCTTGGCGCGACTCACGCAATTGGTTTTGCCTTATATGCGCAAGCAACGGAGCGGACGCATCATCAACACTTCCTCGATTGCGGGCAAAATGGTGTTCTACATGGGCGGTTGGTACAATGTTACCAAATATTCAGTGGAGGCACTCAGCGATGCCCTGCGCATGGAGATGAAGCCTTTTGGAATTGATGTGGTGATGATTGAGCCGGGTGCCATCAAGACGGACTGGGGCGTGATTGCGGCAAGGCACCTGATGGAATCGTCGGTTGGGACAGCATACGAGCAAATTGGCACACAATGGGCCAAAAACATGGATTGGTTTTACAAGACCAATTGGTTGTCGTCGCCAAAAGTAGTTACAAAAGCCATCTGTCGGGCCGTCAACAGCCGCCGACCAAAAGCACGTTACTGCCGAGGCCGCATCTCGATTACGGGAAGGGTTTTCCATGCCCTATTGCCCGCCCGCTGGTGGGACGCAATCATGCGCTTGGGAGGGAGGATAAAGGTAAAATAATCTGATTCAGAACAATTTGTTGTACAATTCCGGCAGCCGCCGTGAGATGGCTACTGGGCGGCCATTCTCGATGAAGCAATGGGTGCTTTGGGCGGTGCAAACCGTCTTTTGGCCAACGCGCATTGTGTAGGTGAAGTCGAACTTCATTTCGCTGACCTTGCTGATAGCGACCTCAATATCAACAATATCCTTGAAGGTCGTGGGGCTTTTGTAGCTGCATTGGATGGCAACCACGGGCGAGAAAACGCCCTCGGCCTCAATCTTGTCGAAGCCATAGCCAAGTTGGTCGAGGTAGGCCACGCGGGCCTCCTCCATGAAACGAACATAGTTGGAATGGTGCGTCACGCCCATCCGGTCACATTCGTAATATTTCACTTCGTGTTGGAAGGTAAACATATTCAAGATTTTGTGTGATTTTTGGCGCAAAGGTAGGGAAATTTTGATGATTATTTCTGAAAAAGTCATTTGAAGTTTGCGAGATTTATGTATTTTTGCCACTCATTTTCAAGGTCGCGGCATGTGGCTTTGGTTTTTTTATAATACAATGAAATTCAGATTGTTATTGATAGTATTATCTGGTGTTTTTTGCCTCACGGTACACAATTGTTGTGTGTCGTCGGGAACTGGCAATCTGTCTAAGGAATTGAAAAGCATGGAGAAAGAAATCCCTTTGCCTTATAACGACGATTTGTCGGAGATTTTGAAAAGCCGCGCCTCGAAACCTGTTTCACCGAAATTCCTGCAATACGAGCCGTTTCTCGACTCCGTCCTGCTTCAGCGCAATATGCCCTTGGAACTGAAATACCTGCCCCTTTCGCTGAGCGGGATGAGGAACGACTACCGTAATGGCGACCGCTGCGGCCTTTGGGCCATGCCTTCATTGGTGGGGAAGCGCTACGGCCTCAACATCAACGACAGCATCGACGAGCGCATGGAAACGACCGCCTCCACAGAGGCCGCGTTGGAGTATCTCTCCGACCTGCACAATAAATACAAGGACTGGTGGTATGCCATCTTGGCCTATTCCAACAGCCCCACCTCACTCAATCAGGCATTGGTGCGCAACGGTGAAAAGACTTCGCTTTGGGACTTCTACAAGCAAAACCTGATGCCTGATACCCAAGTGATTGCCGACCTCATCGCGTATGTTTATCTGGCCAACGAAGACAGCCTGACATTTGCGGAAACCGCCGATTTGCCTGCCGGAGCGATGACTTTAGCCGAGCCTGAAAAGACCGAGCTTGCGGCATCTCAAGAACATAACGACTCTTCAGTACAGAAATATAAAATCAAGAAAGGTGACACGCTGACGAAAATCGCGGCACTGTATCATGTGACGATCGCCGAACTGATGGAGTGGAACAATTTGGAAAACGACAAAATCTTTGAAGGAGAATTTTTGATAATCAAGAAATGAAACCCAGACGAACTTTATTCTTTATTTTGGCAGTGATGATTCTTTTGGGGACTGCCTGGTATTTTTTCCCCGCCGAGGGGCTGGCCATTGGCGGAATGAATTTGCATTTTCCGTCCTATGCCGAGGACACTTCCCCTAAGACTGAGGATGTGGATGTGGACGCGGTGTTGTCCAAGGTGAACAAGAGTTTTGAAATGTCATGCTCCGACAACCTTTTGGACAGTATGCGTTTTTTCCGCGATTACCTGAAGGAAAATCCCAACCGCATCTATTTGCCTAACGACGACTATACTTTCTTCGACACGCTTTTCGCGCAACTTGAGCAGGCTGGCCCGCAAGGCAAGACCTACCGCATCATGTATTACGGCGACTCACAAATCGAGATGGATCGAATGTCGTCGGTGCTGAGGCAGAAGTTGCAAGAGTTTTTTGGCGGATCGGGCCCCAATATGATTCCGGCCATACAGCCCGTGCCTACCATCTCGGTGGTGCAACGCGCTTCCGACCTTGTGCGCTACACCGTTTATGGCGATGCCACCACGCGACGCGCCCCGCACAACCGCTACGGCGTGATGTCGCAGTTCAGTCAGGTGACGGGCAACGGCTCCATATCGTTTACGAAAACAAACCATTCAGGGGCTTTCGACAAGGCCAAGGAGATTTCGACCGTGTCGTTGCTGCTGGGCAGGAATAGCAAAGGCTTCACGGCCACCTTGAAATGCGACACCCTTCAGCCTCAGCCCAAGGTGCTTGCTGCCAGCGACAGCGTCACCCTCATCACATGGGAACTGCCTGCCAACGTGAAGCGCGGCTCAATCGACATGAAGGGCAATGCCGAAATCTACGCCGTTCTTTTGGATGGCGAGCCGGGCGTGGCCATCGACAATGTTGCCTTGCGCGGCTGCACGGGCACCATCTTCACCCGCATCAACGAGGAAACCCTCAGACAATCGTTTGAATTGTTGGGCACCCGATTGATTATCATGCAATTCGGAGGCAACCGTATGCCGGGCATTTCCTCGTCGAAGAGCATTAATAAGAGCATTAATTCCTATATGGTTGAATTGGAGAAGCAAATCAATTATATGAAGCGTGTCGCGCCGAAGGCCACTTTGCTGTTTATCGGCCCTGCCGACATGGGCAAGAGCTACAACGGCAAGATGGGCACTTGGAAAGGCCTCCCCGAGTTGAACGACTCGCTTCGCGTGATGGCATTGCGCAATGAGGTCGCCTATTGGGACATGTTCCACGTGATGGGTGGCGAAGGCTCGATGGCGCAATGGGTGAAGCACAGACCGGCTCTCGCGGGTCCCGACTATGTGCATTTCACCTTGGCCGGCGCACAAGAAATCGGCTCCGACCTCGCCAAGTCGTTCACCACTTATTATGATTTCTACAAACTCCGCCAGCGCGTGCCGAGCGAGAAGGTTATCGAATTTGTGAACCTCGACCCCGAGGAAGATTCCATTCGCACTTCACGACGCATCAAGTTGCCCTTCTACAATCCACCGTTCAGTTTGAGTAATTGATGAAAAAGTGGTTGGTTTACATAGGATTGTTGTTTTTTTCCGAAACGATTTTGGCTCAGGGACTTCCTTGGACGAAACCGCTTCCCGACTATCCTTTTGCCCATTTTGAACGCAACCAGCTGATTTATCCCGGCGACAGCCTCGACATGGAACGCTTTTTCCAGAAAATGGACTCCGTGGTCTTTCTTGGCGAAGGCAATGTGAACATCATGCACATCGGAGGCTCGCACGTACAGGCAGGCATGTTTACCCAGCAGTTTCGTGACAATTTGCTGAATATCAGCACCGACTTGATGGGAGGACAAAATTTCGTGTTCCCGTTTTCGGCGGGAGGCACCAACAATCCATCGCATTTCATCGTGCGTTCGACTGGCGATTGGACCTACTGCCGCAACGCCGTCCATCGCGAAACCGACAAGCGTTTGGGGCTGGCCGGAGCCGCCATTACCACTACTGACCCGTTGGCAACGGTGAGCATTGTCACGAGGGAAAAGCACCCCACCGACCTCACGCCCGATTTCGATTTCAACAAAGTGACCCTCATCGGTTTCTCGGATACCGAAAATGTGGTGCCTGTGGTGAGTTACGACAGCACCATCATACGAGGCAGCTTCAACGAATGGCAATCGACCTATACTTTTGAACTTCCCGACTTCACCGACTCCATCTGCATCCTTTTTGATTCCGTTCCGGGCGAGTTTACCCTGACGGGCGTGTTGCTGGAAAACAACATGTCGGGCATCAGCGTGCATGGCGTGGGCGTGAACGGGGCCAGTGTGGCATCCTACCTCCGTTGCGACGACTTTGAGCGCGACCTCAACCTCATCAAACCCGACCTCATCATTTTCGGCATCGGCATCAACGACGCGGCGGAGAAAGATTTCGAGAAAGAGGCTTTCAAGAGCAATTACGACGAACTGATTCAAGTCATCAGGCGAGTCAATCCCGATTGTGCTTTGCTTTTCATGACCAACAACGACAGTTATATACGTGTGAGTTCGAGCCGGACGAAATATGTGGTCAATCACAACGGTGTGATTGCGGAGGAGGCTTTTATGGAGATGGGCGAGGAATACAACGCTGCCGTTTGGGACCAGTTCGACATTATGGGCGGCCTGAAGTCGATGGCGGAATGGGAGAAGGTTGGATTGGCCAAGAAAGATAAGGTGCATTTCACCAACGATGGCTACAAACTGCTTGGTGATTTGCTTTACAATGCTTTGATTACCAGATATATAGAACATATTCAACTCAATGCGAAACGCCTCTGACATGACTTGGAATCCCGAAATAGCCTTGGATTTCTTGACGAATGTCTTTTCATTCGACAAGTCGCATCCTTTGCTGTTCACCCAGTTTTATTTTTGGGTGTTCTTTGCCGTGGTGTTCGCGTTCTTTTGCTTGTTCAGGAAGAGGTGTCTGCTGCGCAACACTTTCCTCTTTTTCGTCAGCCTGTTCTTTTATTACAAGACCAGCGGACTCTTCATATTAATCCTGATTTTCATCACTTTATACAATTTCTTTGCGGGCAAGTGGCTGCACACGCGACGACGAGAAGGAAGCCGCAATTTCGTGTTAGGGCTTAGTGTGGTCGTCAATTTGTCACTCTTGTTCTATTTCAAGTATGCCTATTTCCTCACCGATGTTGTCAATAGCCTCACGGGATACGATTTCCGCGTCTTCGATGTGTTTTCGTGGGTGGGCAACCGCATCACGGGCGATAACCGCTTCAGTGTCGACAACATCCTCTTGCCGGTAGGCATTTCGTTCTACATCTTCCAGGCCATCAGTTATGTCATGGATGTGTATCGCAAGCGCATCGAGCCAGTGAGAAATATCTTCGACTTCGGTTTCTATGTCAGTTTCTTCCCACAGCTGGTGGCGGGTCCCATTGTGAGGGCCAACGAGTTCATCCCTCAACTGCACAAGAAATATTTCCTCAGCCGCAAGCAGTTTGGCATTGCCGTGTTCTGGATTATGAACGGCTTGGTGAAAAAAATCGTGTTGAGCGACTACATCGCCGTCAATTTCATCGACCGTGTGTTCGACAATCCGCTGTTGTATACTGGTTTTGAGAATCTTATGGCATTGTTCGGCTATTCGTTGCAGGTCTACGCCGACTTTTCAGGCTACACCGACATCGCCATTGGCGTGGCCATGTTGATGGGGTTCTATCTGCCGAAAAACTTCAATTCGCCCTACAAGGCCAAAAACCCGGGCGAGTTTTGGAAACGCTGGCACATTTCGCTGTCGCGCTGGCTACAGGACTATCTTTACATTCCGCTCGGCGGCAACCGCAACGGCACTTTCGGCTCGTTCTGCATCATTCTTATGATTGCTGCCATTGCCTCGTTCCTTTCTCGCAGCCTATGGGTTGGTTTGGGCGTGGGCGTTGTTGTTCTGATACTCTGCCTTTTGGCGATTTTCAAGCCCAAGTCGAGGAAGACCATCACCACCGAAATCAACCGCATGGATACGATGCTTTTGGGCGGCCTTTGGCACGGTGCCTCATGGAATTTCATGATTTGGGGTGGCTTGAACGGCTTGGGAATGTTGTTCTACCGCTTTTGGAAGGACTGGAGCGTTTATGGTCGCACCTTGTTTATATTAATCGTCACCATCGCACTGCGCTTGTGTACCATTTATTTGCCTCGACCAGTGTTCAATGTGCTTTTCGTTTGGTGTCTCATTGTGCTGACTGGCAATGTGATACGAATGGTTTACAACCTGATGGGCGGCAAGAAGGCTTGGCAATGGCTGCAAGATGCTTGGGCCGTTTTCCAAACCTTCACCTTCATCACCTTCACGCGATTGTTTTTCCGCAGCGGCTCCAACCTCGACCCTGCCGTGGCCAACGAAACGGCTTGGAATACCGCCAAGAACATGGTCAATCAAATGGGAGGCTTTTGGCGCATCGACAGGATTCCGCAAATCATGTACCACTATCGCAATGTGTTCATTCTCATTGCAATAGGTTTGATTATCCACTGGCTGCCGGAGAACTTCAAGCGTCGTTACCGCATTTGGTTTGCCAAGATGCCCATACTGCTGATGATTGTGGTTTGCGCCCTCATCGTGTTCGTTATCTATCAGTTCATCACTGCCGATTTGCAGCCATTCATTTATTTCCAGTTTTAGAAAACATCGTTTTAGGTCGGCGGTAACCCCTTTTTTAAACCACTTACCGCCGAGTATTTTTTCAGAATACATGGCGGTAACTCGAAAAATTGTTATTTTTGCGGCGTGGATTTAACGAGAAAACGCCATGAAAATCATAGGAAGGGAAAAGGAGCAGAAACTGCTGAAGGAATGTTGCCGCTCAGGGAAGCCTGAACTTGTGGCAGTTTACGGTCGCCGCCGCGTGGGAAAGACCTATCTTGTGAAACAGTTTTTCCAAGAGCAGTTTGACTTCTATACCACAGGCATTTACAATGGCTCATTGAAAGAACAATTGGCCTTTTTCAACAAGCAACTCAATCGGTTTTCAAACAGTTTCTATCCCGTGCCCAAAAACTGGATGGAAGCCTTCGACCAATTGCAGCACTATCTTTCCCGTGTGGAAAAGGAAAACATCATCGTTTTCATTGATGAAATGCCGTGGCTCGATGTGCCGCGCTCCAAGTTCCTCAAAGCCTTTGAGTTGTTTTGGAACAGTTGGGCATCGAGTCAAGCTAATTTGAAATTGGTTGTGTGCGGTTCGGCCACTACATGGATGACCGACAAACTGTTGGGGGGGAAAGGTGGCTTGCACAACCGTGTGACGCGCCGCATCTGGTTGGCTCCGTTTACGCTCTCGGAAACAAAGCAATTGCTTGAATACCAAAGTATAAGATGGAACGATAGGCAGGTTTTGGACTGCTATATGGTGTTTGGCGGCATACCTTATTATATCAGTATGTTGCAAAAAAGCCTGAGCCAAACCCAGAATGTGGACGAATTGCTTTTCTCGCAAACGGCACCATTGAAGTCGGAATACGATTTCATGTTTGGCTCTTTGTTCAACGATGCACCTGTTTACAAGCGGATTGTCGAATTATTGAGCCAAAAAGCCAAAGGCATGACCCGAAAGGAGATTCTCGATTTGCTTGGTTTGACGGATAACGGCAACCTGACCGAAATGTTGAAAAATCTTTGCAATTGCGACATCGTGCGCTGCTATTCCGCTTTTGGCAAGAAACAACGCGACATACTTTACCAACTGACCGACCTTTTCACCTTGTTTTACCTGCGTTTCGTAAAGGATTACAATGGCCGCGACGAACATCATTGGAGCAATATGATGGAATCTGCCAGTGTGACGGCTTGGAAAGGCTATGCTTTTGAACAGGTTGGTTTCTTGCACCTTAATCAGATAAAGAAAGCATTGGGTATCAACGGGATACAGAGCGATGTTTGCTCGTGGACTTACCGCGATGAGTTGGGTAAGGTTAGGGCACAAATCGATATGCTCATTGACCGCAACGACCAAACCATCAACCTTTGCGAAATGAAGTATTCGGCAACGGCATACTCCATCAAGAAAGATTATGACCAATGGCTGCTTGACCGTCGCGAACTGTTTCGCGAACAAACCCGAACAAAAAAGGCACTCCATCTCACCATGATAACGACTTTAGGCCTGAAGGACAACCCTTATTCAGGCGACATCAACAGCGAAGTGACTTTGGTGGATTTGATGCAGTTATGAACGATAATACTCGGCGGTAACCCTTTTTTTAAACCACTTACCGCCGAGTATTTTTTCAGAATACATGGCG
>CACXQO010000004.1 GCA_902769815.1 uncultured Bacteroidia bacterium
TTGGTGGTAGGAATGGCTTTTGCAGCCGAGGCAAAGCCATTTGTGTCTTGTTTGTTTTTTTGGTTGATATACATAATATAAACTGTTTTAAATCAATAAGTTATTTTGATTGAATCACTACATTTGCGGTTCAAAGATACGACAAAAATCCCAATTCGCAAGCGTTTTTTTCAAAATGTTGTTGATTTTGTGGTTTATTAACGGATGCAAACAATGATGGTGGAACAAAAAACAAAAAACGGACCCGATTTAAATCGAATCCGTTTTTTGATTATTAAATGCCTGAAAAACAAGTTGTTTCTATACGATTGCCTCTTTAATGCAGTCCACAATGTATTTCACATCCTCGTCACAATGTATTTCACATCCTCGTCCGAAACGTAAGGACCGCTCGGCAAACACATTCCGATTTTGAAAAGTTCCTCCGAAACACCGTTGATATAAGCAACGCTCATGTCCGAAGTCTGACAAACAATGCCGTCAGACAAACTCTCAACTCTCAACTCTGAACTCTCAACTCTTTGATATACAGGCTGCTTGTGCATGGGTTTCCACAACGGACGAGCCTCGATGCCGCGCTCGTCAAGATAAACGCGCAAAGCCTCCACATTGTCGTTAGGCTCGCAGTCAGTGTGGGCACTGTCGGTGGCATGAACCACACCAGCCGCTCCACCCACCGCGCCTTGAACAACGGTTTTGTAAGCGTTCTCCTGTCCCTTGATACGAATTTCTGGGTCGATGGTGATGGTGTTCAACCAGAAATTGGCATCATAACGCTCGTCAGGATTACCATGAACTTCTATACCTTTTACATCTTTCAGCAACTCCTTGTATAGTTCAAAGACGTGCTTGTGGTGATTGATATGGTCATTGACTATGGTCATTTGGCCGCGACCGATGCCTGCGCAAATGTTCGACATGCGATAGTTGTAGCCGATGGCTTCATGTTGATAGTAAGGATAGGCCTCTCGGGCTTGCGTGGCTAACCACATGATTTTCTGCCAAGCCTCCTTGTCGGGACAAACCAAAGCCCCGCCACCAGAGGTAGTAATCATCTTGTTGCCGTTGAATGACAGCACACCGTACTGGCCGAAAGTGCCAAGCACCTGCCCCTTCCAGCGGCTACCGAAGCCCTCGGCCGCATCCTCGATGACGGGGATGTCGTAGCGGTTGGCAATTTCCATGATGCGGTCGATGTCGTAAGGCATACCATAAAGCGCGACCGGAACGATGGCCTTCGGCTTCTTGCCCGTCTTGGCAATGCGGTCTTTGATGGCCTCTTCCATCAGTTCCGGGTCGATGTTCCAAGAGTCCTTTTCGGAATCAACAAAGATGGGCTTTGCACCGAGGTAGGTAATCGGGTGCGACGATGCGCAGAAAGTGAAATTCTGCACAATGACCTCATCGCCTGGCTGTACGTCGCAGGCAATCAACGCGAGATGCACTGCCGCCGTTCCTGAAGATAGGGCTACGACACGCTTGTCCTCGCCAACAAATTGTTCCAAGTCGGCCTCAAAGCCGTTCACATTAGGCCCGAGCGGCACCACCCAATTGGTGTCGAAAGCCTCTTGGATAAACTTTTGTTCAAGTCCTGCTTCGCTCATGTGGGCTAGGCAGAGGTAGATTCTGTTTTTTGGCATAAATATTTGTATTTTTTATAAATCTAAAAACACGAAAAAGCAAAGAAGGTTTCCCTTGTTTGAGTCGTTTATTTTAGCGGCATAAAGGATGGGTATCCAACATTTGTATTAGATTAATGCTATACTTGTTTTTGAAACCATTTCGCACACCCGCGCCACAAAACAAACCCCATCAAACACCCCAAGGTGTTGTGAATGACGTCATCCACTTCTACACAACCTTTTTTGAAACAATACTGTAATAATTCGATACCCCCCGAAAGACAAACACCCAATATTATGGCACCGAGCCACAGCCACTTTCGTGGCCACTTCGAAGATGGAATGCCCCATAAAAACCCAAGAGGAACAAACAGCACTACATTCAGTATGATTTCATGCAGCACCGTCTTGTCTCCATCTCGCCAAACACTCGCATAACTCCAAAATGGAGGGTAAACCATTGTTTTGGAGCCCATAGGTCTGAAAAAAACCGTCATGCCAAGAACTAAGAACATGAACTCAAAAAAGAGCAGCCAAACAATACTACGGGCCGCTTCCTTACGGTTAACAGCCAAAAACACAATGGCCTCAATACAAAACAAGGCCAAAAGACCTCCATAAACTGTTTTTGGGACAACATTCAGTTGCGAGATAATATACTTCCACAGTTCATGCACTTAAAACCTAATTTGATAACCAATAATAATAATAGGGATAGATTTACAATATCATATATTAAACAGCTCTATAAACTGGAAAATAACTCGACGTCTCATCAAACCCCGGATCCGACTCCTTGCGTATCCTCACCAGTTCATCGTATTTCGCCTGGTCGAAGATTTGTTTTCCTATTGAGAACTGATAGTCTGAGTTCTTGTTGAAGGCGGCCTTGAACTTGTAGAGGTTGTCTTCGCCGCTACCTATACCGCCACCGAGGTGGAAGGTCTTGAAGCCTTGCTCACAACCCCAGAGGGCGGCCTTGTAGAGCAAGAGGTTGGACGGGGCAAGGTTGCGGTATTCGATGTCGGAGCCACTTAGGTGGTAGTTCATCCTGCCATTGGCGAAAATCATGATGCTCATTGCTATGATCTTATCCTCCAACTTGGCGTAAAACATCTCGTAATTGTTGCGCAGGTCGTTGTGGATGGATTCGTAGAACGGGCACTTGAAGTAATAGTACTCCTCTGCATGGTCTTTGTCCATGGTGGCGTTGTAGATCTCGATGAACTGGTCGAACAGCTCCATACCTTGGCCGTGCTCGATGACGATGCCGTTCTTCTCGGCCTTGCGGATCATGTTGCGGTTCTTGCTGTGGATGTTCTCCCAGATGAGTTCGGGCGACGACAAGTCCATGGCAATAGTCTTTCCCAGGTCTATCACGTTGGAGATGGGCTTCATCGGCACTGCGTTCTTCAGCACGGGATGGTAGCGCACGAAGTTGTCCACGATATGCTCCTTGGCCATTTCGTCCAGATAAGCCTTCCAAAAAGCCTTGAGGTTGGCCTCTGAGGTATCGCCCTCGAACAACACGCCACCATAGCCGTAAGGCGTTACCGAATCATACTCGCCCCCGATAGCCGTAGGCCTTTTCATATACACATAGATGGCACGCAACGCCTGGCTTTCATAATAAAGGAGAAATGGCTCTCCATCACCATGGAGATGGAAAGCCATTAAATAACCGCTAAGATAATACACATCATAATCGGGAAATGACTTGACTATATTATCCCATTCTAAATGTTCCTGAATTGAAAATAATTGAATCACGGTTTAGTTTCTATAATCTGATTCTTTACCCCAAAGCTTTTCAAAAGGATTGATCTCCATTTCGTGTTTCATATCTTTTAATGCCTCACGATAAGTCCATTGTGGCTTATAGCCCAACTCGTTTTTGGTCTTCGAAATATCGAACACGAACTCACTGGGATTCGGCATTTCTGGGCGATAAATAATGGGAGATTCTTTGCCTTTTTGACTGAATACGGCAATAGTACCCTTGATTTGCTCGTCAAGCGAAACACATTCTTCTTCTCCTACGTTGTAGAAACCGCCATCCAAAGGAGACTTCACACAGCATTCCACGATTTGCACAAAGTCCTTAACATAGACAATTTCCTTTACCTTGGATGCATCGCCCCAAATTTCAATGGGTTCACCAGCAATAGCCTTATCAATGAACAAACGATACCACATTTCGCGTTTTTCGCCATTCACATGGTAATATGGGTCCGGGTGATAGAGGTATATAGTTGGCAGACGGAGGATAAACCTCTTGATACCATATTTATGGAAATAATGCTCTATCAAATCCACTGCGGCATTCTTGGCAATAACATACACAGAGTGGTCATTGTTCAGTGGAAACTTGCGCCAAATATCAGCCGGTATAGGAGTTGCGTCTTTCACCATCCAGAAGCAATCGGATATGCTTTGCGTGAACACAATCTTTTTGCCATTGACTTTGTGGGTATAATCCAACACATTCAATGTGCCAGTGATGATGCTATCAATATATTCCTGAGGATTGTATCCCCTCATACGCGCTGGCATTGCACCAGCATAATGGATTACACATTCCACCTCCTCTACGGGAAGCTTGTCGAATTCCTCTTTCTTGCTGATGTCGACCGAATAATACGGAATGTTATAGTCGGCAAAAAAACCATTATCGCTTTTACGACGGCCAACGGCTATTACATCATAATTCAACTCCTTAAGGCGGAGTGCAGTGTACACACCAACGGTACCCGTAGCACCGAAAATTACAACACGATTTGTCATGATTATATGTTTTTATTTATGATTTTCACCAAAAGCAATCTTGTCGAAGCCCAAATCATCCACACCTTCCAAGGCATTGCGGTCGACCTCAACCTTTGTGGCGAACAGATTGTAGAAAGTCATCCACAAGATCTTTATATCGAACCAAAGCGATATATGTTCCGTGTAATAGACATCCATTTCGAAACGCTTGCTCAACTTCAAACCATTACGGCCATGCACTTGTGACCAGCCAGTAATACCAGGTCTTGCATTCAGGCGTTTCCTCTGTTCTTCATCATACAACGGTGTATATTCAGGCAATAAAGGTCGCGGACCAACCAGAGCCATATCACCTTTCAACACGTTGAACAATTGTGGCAGTTCGTCAATGGAAGTCTTACGGATAAAACGGCCTATTCTGGTGATACGAACCGTGTCGGGTAACAACTTACCGTCTGGGCCTTTTTCGTCGGTCATTGACTTATACTTAATCACCTTAAAGATTTTACCATCTTTACCCGCTCGATTTTGATAAAAGAAGGCTCCGGCCCCTTTGTTGGAAATTTTCACCCATAAAGTAATAATTAGTATTATTGGCCAGATTATTAATAGGGCAATAAAGACAATGAAAAAATCAAAAAACCTCTTGAAAAAATGTTTATACATATAGAGCCTATGGTTTAAGGTTTAGTGTTATTAGTTATTATCCCATTCAATTCCTTTTGAGAGTATTTTTCTGAGTTATTTGAAAGAAGCCTCGACAACTTTTAACTCTTCAGCGGAGAGAGTTTTATAATCAAATCGCTTAGCCACTTCACGTACACGAGCACATATGGCATCATATTCTATTTGTGGCTGATCAGCAAGTCTTTGAATAGCTTCTGCAAACTCTTCTGCGGTATTAATGTCGTGAGCTACACCAAGATTATTCTCCTCAATAACATTGTCGTATGCAATGTCAATGTTACAAACAATTGGCTTGCCTGCTGCTAAATATTGGAACATTTTCCCAGAACTCACTCCATAAGAACCAAAACCTTTCTCGTAATTCATTACATTCACTGTTGCCTGACTTACCACCCAAGCGCATTCCGCAAAGGGAATATGAGGTTCTTTGAAAACCACATTGTCAATATGATTATCCTTTACATACTGTTCTAATTCAGCACGATAAGATCCATCACCATAAATAAAGAAACGATATTGGCTTTTCTCTTTCATGAGATTAGCAGCATCTATTAATGTTTTAACATTATTGGCCTGACTTATAGAACCAAGATAAATAATCTTTTTGACGCCAGGATCATTCATGTCTATATCAGGACGTGGAAAAGCAACCTTATTCCTTTCAAATTGTTCCAAATCGATACCATTGTTGATATAATGCAGTTTCGACGGGTTAATTTTACCTCCTTGTTCCTTCATCCATTTCTTTCTTTTTAAATAATCAAACGCGCCCAAGAAAGTAAATACGATTTGGTCAGCACGATAATATAGCCGTTTTTCCAACCAATAGAAAAAATGAAGAGCCGGGTTCTTTTTTGAAACCAACCCAAAAGTCACAAAATCCTCAGGCCATAAATCCCAAGCTTCGGCAATATATTTGGCCTTTAGTTTCTTTGCTGTCCAAAGAATCGGATAATCAAACGGTGTATGAATATTATGCAGGATTAAATCGGGTTTATCAAACGTTTTGCGATAACGATATATACGCCATGCGAAAGCAAAAATAGAATACATTCGCTTTAATCCATTACCCACGTATCGAGGACATCTGACATGAACATAACGATGCTCACCGTATTGATGTTCCTCATACATACCGTCTCCTTCAATAAGCTCTACTTGGGCTGCCGGACGGTATGAAGCACTAAAAGTAATCACATCATAACCAGCCTGTTGAAAATAATGTGAAAACTGAAGATAACGAGGATTAGTGGTGTTATCAGGTGAACCAGCATAATAGTTTACAATCCAAATGCGCATTGAGTTGATAATTAATTTTGTTGAAAGCTCCGATTCGGTGTTAGCCAATCTTCAATTTGACAATTGAGAATTTAAAATTGATAATTATTTGTATCGGTTGATGAGATTGACAACCTCGGCAACTTCCTCCATAGTTATAGCAGGACCTATAGGCAAACTCAACTCTTCATTGGCAATACGCTCGGTGATGGGGAAACTCATGCTGTTCCACTCCATATAGCACTCCTGCTTGTGAGGGGCGATGGGATAGTGAATCACTGTGCCGACACCATTCTGATTCAGATAATCGTGTATGGCATCGCGTTTACCATCGGCAACCAGTATTGGGAACAGGTGGTATGCATTCTGTGCATCAGGCAAGCGATTAGGCAACAACACCAATGAATTGTTGATATGGTCATAGTAATAATTGGCCACCTGTTTGCGGTGAGCGTTGTCCTCCACCAAGTATTTCAACTTCACGTCCAACACCGCAGCCTGAATTTCATCCAAACGGCTGTTACGCCCAGTGTATTTGAACACATATTTTTTAGAAGAGCCATAATTGGCAAGAGTACGAACAGCCTCTGCCAGCGCATCATCGTTGGTAGTCACTGCACCACCATCACCCAAAGCTCCCAAGTTTTTTCCTGGATAGAACGAATGCCCAGCAGCATCCCCGATGCTGCCCGTCAGCATTAAGCGGACATTTTCTGTGCTTTCCGTGTTTTCTGTGTGACCTTTCACTGGAGCATAGCACCCATGCGCCTGCGCATTATCCTCAATCAGTTTCAGATTATACTTCTTGCAAAGATCACCTATCCGTGTGGTGTAGGCGTTGCGGCCATAGAGATGAACGATGCAAATGGCTTTGGTGCGGGATGTAATGGCTGCCTCTATGAGGTCGTCATCGATCTCCAATGTATTCAACTTAGGCTCTACCAGAATAGGTTTCAAGCCATTTTCAGTGATGGAGAGGATGGTAGCAATATAAGTGTTGGCCGGAACAATCACCTCGTCACCAGGCTTCATCACACCTAATTCGATATAGGCTCGAAAAATCCAAATCAAAGCATCCAAACCATTAGCACAGCCAATGCAGTGCTTTGTGCCGATGAAGTTGGCATAGTTGGCCTCAAAGCGTTTGTTCTCCTCGCCTTGGAGATACCAGCCGCTATTTACCACACGAGTGACGGCCTCGTTGATTTCGTCACCATGAAGGGCGGTGACATCTTTTAATGACAAAAAGGGTATCATAGTTTTTATTTTCTTCCTAAGAATTTATCCAAGAACCACTCATTCGATTTCTGCACACTTTCGTATGTCATCACATCGCGAGGACCACACAGGATAGCATAGCCAAACTTGTCGCGGTCACCGTCGTTGATATAATCGCCATAATCAACACCCACTTTCAGACCTTCATGGTTCTCAAACAATACAGTAATACGAGGGTCGAGAAACTCGGTGATGTTGGTTTCAGCAACTGAATGGCTATTGGATGGTATGTCATAGCCGAACCACATGGAGGCATCTGGGCCATTCATGTAGTTGCCGGGTGTGATGGCTTCGCCATGAAGCATCCTCACATAGTCGCCCAAGTAATCGTGACCCGAGGCTTTCCACACGGTATGGCTGCAAATGAAACCACTACTGCGTGCACCCATCTCAACAGGAGTAAAACTACCATCTTCTTTCATGATGATTTCCAAATGGCCGAACATACTGTGGAGTCCCAATGCCTTGTAACAAGCAATGCCAAATTCTGCAATACGAATCCATGTGGCATCGTCATATTTTCTTGAATTCCAATGATGAATAACGGTTACTCTGTTATGAAGAGCATACAAAGAGTGATGTTGTATGGAACTGGAATAACAATTGACATTTCCGTAAGCATCACCAAGCAAATCAACAGTGAACTCCTCACCTTCAACAAACTCTTCAATAAGACAGCGTCCATTGAAAGACGTGGCCTTGGCTTTTGATAGAGCTTCTTGCAAAACTTCTTTAGTTTGTCCTTTTTCAAGAATGGTGATGCCACGTGAACTTGCGGCCACATCAGGTTTGCAAATCAGTTTCATCTTTTGAGAAGTTTCAAAGATTTCATCCAAAGAAAATTCATCATCCATTTTGGAAATACGGTTAAATACACCCGCCTTTATCCAAGCATCGCGCATTTCTTCCTTGGTGAGCACTGAGTTGAACTTTTCAGGCATAGTCTTATTGCCACACCAAGCGTTGATGGCATTCACCGTAGGCGCAGCCAGGTCGATGCTCGACAGGGCACCGCCCACCTTGCCTTTCAAGCCACGGGCTTCCAATTCGACAATGATAGCCTTAGCATCCTTGATGTCTTTTTGTACATACATGTCACCCTTTATGCGAGGTTGTTCACTCCATGCCACCAGGATGACTTTATAACCTAACTCACGAAGGTGACAAACCTGACCCCATAAGAGTGGGTTTTCGCCAAGTAAAACGAAATATTTTTCCATAAAACCATTTAAAAATTATATCAATACCCACACGGAATTTTAAGCCATTTAATACGACGAGTAGTCTCAACTATAATTGTTGTGGTAATGAGTTGTAGTATAAAAACTGAACTTAAAATTATGAAAGGATTTGTTATGTGCAGTACCGAAACAATGCCCCAACGGATAAGCGGATAGCAGAAAGTGAATAGATAGAACTGCAAGGAATACTTGCCACAATACTCAATATATTGTGCAACCTTGCTTTTTTCTATCACTTTTTCCAATTGAAAAGCCATCGTCATCACAGCCAGTGTGCCAGTGAAAGGCAACATAAAGCGAAACACAAATGGAATTTGACATAACATTTCGATGAAGACAATATTAGCCATGATAAACACCACATAAACGAGCCACCACCATTTTAATGCCCATGTCTTGATAGTTGGATAGTATTCATTCAATGCATAGCCAGCAACAAAGAATTCCATATAATGAAATATGTTTTTGAGAGCAAAGATGGAGGGCAAAAAGTTGAGAAAATGTACCACAATAAATACCGCTATCAATGCCACATCCACCCATTTGCTCTTAAGAAAGTTGCGTACAGGGATCAGCAGTAGAAAGATAATATAGAGCGTATAAACAAACCACCTATCACCACCATATAACAAAGCATTAATAATCAACGACTTAATACCCCCCCCTGCTGCTGAATTATATGACATTGAGGCTGGTAGCACCAGTTTGGCACATACTAGAATCAGCATAGTGAAGAGGTATGGTACTAAGATTCGCAAAGTCTTGGCTTTATATAGTTCTGCTGTGCTTTTCCTCGTTTTTGAGAATAGAAAACCCGAAATGATAAAAAACATGGGCATGTTAAAAGAAACAATGAAACGCTCCAATACATGACACCAAGGAATATTAACCATCTGGATGGGATGATAGAGTATGCTATGTCCCAAATATACAAAAAGGATGGCCAAACCTTTGCCTAAATCTAAAGACCGATCGCGCATATTATTTGCAAATTGAATTTATATAATGTTCAGCAACTTTTCTATCAGTCAAATTAGCAGCTGCGGCAACGGCATTTTTTGAAATCTGCTGTAAAGAATCTTGGGGAAGACTGACGATTTCACTTATTACCTTTGCTAAGCCATCCACATCGCGAGCTTTGCAAAGAAAGCCGTTCTTGCCATGTTTCACAATTCCGTCAATGCCTTGTCCTTTGGTGCCAATCACAATACATCCTTTAGCCATTGCTTCCACATAGACCAATCCGAATGCTTCACGCGAACTAACCATCACAAAGCAGTCGGCATTGCGGACTATCTGCTGTGCGTCATCACGCTTCATTTGGCCATGGAAGATCACATGCTCGCCCATGCCCAAATCTTCAACCAAGTGATGCAGATTATCGTTTTCAGCTCCACTGCCCACAATATCGAAGGTGTAATCTCTCCCTTCCATTGCTTTATGTAAGGCTCGAAGCGTAACATCCACATTTTTCAATTCATACAAACTTCCTACAAAAACAAACCGTTTCACACCATCAGTAAAATCTCTATAGACAGACTCTAAATACTTTTCAGGAATGCCTGAATGGCATAGAAACATAGGCTTGTCATTACCAAAACACTTCTCGAAATCTTGTTGGAACGCCAATGAGCGAAATCCCCATACATCCACCGAGGGAATTAATTCTTGATAGCTTTTGGGGTAAAAGTCCGAAAGTGCACAACTATTGCCATGTAGCACCAAACAAGTCTTGGCATTAGGGTATTGTTTCTTGAACAACGGCAAAAATTGCAATTGCGGCATTACAAAATGAGCAGTCACGACATCAGGAACAAAACCTTCACGATTCAATTCGTTCACAACATAATTGAAAGCGTTTTGTGTTTGTCGTAGCGATGGGGCTTTGTGTGGCACATATTTACGAAGTGGTACAAAGATAACGGAGATGCCATCCACCGTGTAGCGGGATGGCTTTCTTGGTGTCTTAGTGTAAGCCACCGTACCTGTCTTAGCCTGTATGCGTTCGTAAAACAGCTTACCCACCCAATAATAAGGGCGAGGAAATAGCGAGTCAAAATGTACCACACGTACATTATAACCCATGGATAACCACTCTGAAGTGAAGGTATGACATACAGCAGTTCCTCCGTATTCAGGGTCGTTATTTGGATATATGTTAGTGATTAACAATATGTTCTTCATATTATTATATAATAGAATATAAATGTTTTATATCACATGAACAGTTATATGGCAAAATCACAATAACTACTTATCTATTTTAACCATATCACCAAATAAAAGCTGTGTTTCTGGTAACCTATTAGTATCGAACCCCGCCAAAGGAGTAAATGTCAATTCGCCAAAATAGCATTTTCCATATTCCAAATAGAAATCAGCACGAACAAATGGAAATGGTTTGGTTAGCTTAGCAGCATATTCAAACACTTTTTCTATTCCATCAGGTTTAGGGAGAGTGAAATCTATTGGCGCCTCTTTTCCTGTCTTGTTATAACGTTTTAAATTCCAGTTTTTGTCAAAAAAGTAATATTTAGCACCATTACCACTAGAATCTCTTCCAGTACAAATCAATACACAGTCCGGTCTACCACTAAAACAATATAACTTATAGTCAACAGGCAGACCACCATCTTTAGTTTCAATTAGTTTTTCACACACTAGTTTTGGTGGAATATCCTTATATTGCATTTCAGAATAAGGCAAATAGAATGTGTCTTTTGTTTTATACCATTCATTTAGCTTTTGAATAGCATCGTCTATATCTAATTTGGTCTTGTCAAACACAATCAGATTCTGCCCACACCCAAAATTCCATTTGATGACAAATTGGTTTGGCAATGTATCCCATGGTATTTCTTCAACACGGTCATAAACGCCATACAGTTCATTTAGTATTTCTCCACAGCCACACTGTTCAACATATTTGCGAACTGCATATTTGTCTGCACATTGGGTAACTAAGGGATTATTAAAATAAGTATTAAGTTTCAGCCATTGGATTTTCTCGTCCAGTGTCTTTGGGCGTTTCAAATTGATTGGTTTCTTGAACTTAATCAAATAAATCACCCAAGTGTTTAGCTTTGGAGATATTTTGGTCAGCGTTTGCTTGAACCATTTGCTAAATTTAGATGCTGTTATTTTTGACATATCTGATTAATATTAGATGTTATCACGAGGCGGTAATTACAAGATGTTAACATGAGATAAACTCAAAATCTCGAATCTTTTTCCGACTTGATTCTTTTGAAAATATCTTCAGTCATCTCGCCAAAAGCCGGGCCGTGCGCTGTTTGACTTAAATCAGGACACCTGTTCCATTCAATCAACACAGGATCACCGTTTTTGTCAACACCAAAATCCCAACCAACCAGATTAAAATAAGGAAGACGCAAATGCAACTCCTTAACTTCGGCAACCACTTTGTCAAATCCAGGTATCTGAAAACCTTTCAAAACCGTTCCGACATCTGTAGTGGAAATCCTTTTTTCACTCGGAGTACCGTATGCACAATCCAATATTCGACCTGTTGCCAAGTCAATGTCTGCATTTATTCCACCTGCGGTTTCATTATCCACAGATTTCCCCTTTCTTCCAATTCGAACAACAACATACAAAACAAAGACTTCATTGTCTTGGCGGTAAGAAAGGATGCGAAGCGTGTTTAACGAAGTTGGGTTTAACAAAGCCATAGAGTCGTGCTGATCGATTCTTTCTTGAATAATAAAATTCGTTCCATAGCCATCCATCAAAGATTCAACAGTACTTCCGTCGTCCAAAAGTCCATTTTGTGAAGAAAACACTTTCACACCACTTCCCCACATTCCTTCTTGGGTTGGCTTGGATACAGCACCCTCAAGGTTTCGGCATCTCTCTACTGCTTCTTCACGACTGATGGGCTTTGAATCATCATAATAATAACCGTTGATGTTTTTGACAAAGGTTTTAGGACGTAGAATGTCTGGGAAATAAATATCGTATATTCCTTTGTCCACATAAGCATGGCGAAGCTTGTAATTGTTTAATTTATAAATAATATCAGAATGATACAGACAAGTTGGTACATACTTTACAGAAAAAACACCATTTCTTGAATAAAAATACTCATGCCAATCAGCTGGAACTTTTTTACCGAACAAACTCTGATAATATGCCAAAATATCTTTTTTTTGGCTTGAACTTAGTTTTATTATTTGAGTTTGTTTAAGTTTTCTTCGAATACTGGCAACATCTTGTTTCCATTCATTCCTTATTGAAATATTTACTAATAGTTCTTTGAGCATAATTCTATTAATTAGTTGTTATATTATTAAAAAAAGAGTTTGTCCCAAATAATGATTCTCCTATATCTAATAGGTAATCATTTGATGCCATAGTGTTGGCTTCCTACTTTCTATATATTCCATGACTTCAGATAATCTATCTCCAAAAATTGATCCGTTAAAAACCTGATGGGCTTCTATTACGGCAGAATCAAGATTTATTTCTATAATAACGGGATTCAGATCATGATCCAATGTAACATCCCATCCTATTTGGTTAGCAAAAGGTATTATTTTATGAAAATCTATCATCTGTTGTTTGATTCTTGAATAATCCGGAATCTGTATTCCTTTGAATACCAATCCTGTTGGTGCTGTATATTTCTTTTCAAAATGCTCATCAACTCCAAATTCGTTTAAATAGCCTTCACTATTAATGCCCACTAAAATACCGTGTCCACCACTAAGGTTATCAACAAACGAACCTCTTGAACCCATTCTCAAAAATGCACTAAGTACAGTACATTTTTCGTTGATATTAAGAGTAATAAAACGAATCGTATTTACTGAATCGGGGTTAAACTGACCCAAAAACTCATTTTGTTGAACCACTTTTTCAAATTCAACATCTATCGGAGATAGTAATTCTCCAAGAAATGCGTCTTTGTCTTGAACTTCATCCAATACGACTTTTTGAACCCCCTTGCCTCCACCAGTACCTCTTGCAATCTTTGCAACAAACACAGAGTGTCGTTTCAAAAGTTCTATGGCTTCTTGCTTCGAAATCTCTGTATTATCTTCCAATACGATGTGTCCATCAATCTTTTGAACAATTACTTCGGCTCGATTTTGTTTTGGAATGAAATATTTCAAAAGACACTTATGTTGCAAAAAATACGCCGACCATCTTAAGTTGAAAACATGCTCTGCAAAATCATAATAGGGGATTTCTAATTATCAAGAATTTGAGAATTTAAGAATTTTCTAATTTGTTGATTATATGAATTTTATTGAATTTGAGATAAAAATTGCAGGCAATTTTTAGAAATGCCCAATAATCATCTGGAACTAAATTAGGGTTGAAAGTTCCACTAAACTTTTTATAAAAACCATAAGATTTATAGTCGCCTCCCCACTCCCCCCAAATTTCTTTGATCTTGGCTTTTTCCTCCTTTGTAAGATACATTCCATCATAATTGGCACACCGGTCGTTTGAAAAATCGGCTCTCCTTTTCAAATCGTATTTAAATGCAATTTTATCAATATACCGATATAAATAATGTTTACGAAAACGTTTCAAAATCATGCTCATAATATCAAAAGTATTATATTGTTAATATTTATAATAAAACTATAAAACCATGCATTATTTTTCACCTTAGCTCATACTCTCAATTCTATGGTACATAATATTCTATCATTCTTATATATTAAATACTATAGCGGGGTATGTTAATAATACTCATGCCAATATACAGGGACTTTTTTCCCAATTAGTTTTTCGTAGAAAGCCAAAATATCTCTCTTTTGACCTATAGTAAGCGGTTTTACTTCACATTGCTTCAGCTTTCCCTTAATATTTGCAATGTCTTTTTTCCACGTCTCATGTATGGAAAACTTCATAAACATTTCTGCAACCATATTTATGTAGCTTTAAATTGATTAATAATTATCTATTTAATTACCAATTCATTATCATCTCCAACCTCAATATTACCCCAACAAACCATCCCATTTTTTACTTGTTTCGATTGCATTGGTTTCCCATTTAAAGTAACAAGTCCATTACCTTTATAAAAGAAAGAACAATTCACTGGTTGATTTCCATTATTTACTATTTGATATTTGCCTCTCGACAAACGATGAATACCGATATTCTCCAGATTCACCATGTGGTCACAAAATTCAGACATTGTTGGGTTCCACACTTGGCCATCCGCTTTTTTCTCCTTTAGATATTCAAAAAAAGCTTCAAGTTTGGGCAATATTCTGTATTCCAGTTTCTTATTGTCCTGTTCGTAAAGTTTGTACCAATCACTACTTAAATAACTATGATCCGTCCAAACACCACAATTATCAATCACATTTCCCATTAATTGGATGGGATTATATTCTCGCTTCACAATTTTATGGAATAGGATATATTCTCGCTTCGCAATTGCTTTGTTTAACTGCTCCCAAGCATTCTTATATTGATACATCATTGTTCCATCAGGGAAAGACAAATGTTCATTTTGATAAACAAGATGTCTTGGAAACATATAATGCCCCGACCACAATTGATCATCCGGCTCTTCATTTTCAGTAGGAGTATCAATGTATGACCAACAATACTGATACCCATAAGTTTGCAACAAATCCATCACATAATAACTACTTTCTGCGTCCCAACCTGCACTATGTAATCCGGATGATATATTATCGGTTCTCAAATAATGGTCAATCCAGTTTCTACAATGATAATTTTCATCTAATAAGGGAAGATATTTCTCAAATTCCGCCCTATTATCTGGCATCCAACTAATAGTATGAGGACATATCTCCATTCCTTGTGAAAATGCTTTATCAACAACATTCTTGAAAAACGGTACTTCCAAGGCTTCAGCCGCCCTATATTGTTCAGTATGTTTGGCGAACACCGACATTGTGCCTATAATTCCATTTGAAAGCATGCCTTTTTTCCCATAATCAACGGATGTCGTATCACTGGTTCCCCATAAGATAGCACGAGTTACAAGAGAATTTGCAATATCAGCATGAGAGGCAATTGTGAATGTAGCACAATAACCATTAGGCTGACACAACAGCCTGATTGGGCGTTCTCTATTATTAAATATCACCAATGTGGTAGATAAAGTATCTCCCGCCTTAATAGTTTTGGTTTTATACAACCTCTCTTCTAACTTTGAATAAAATGGTGTTAATGAACCATATTCTGGACAAATGGCAAATGATTCTTTTGTTTTATCAGTATAACCAACCAACACTGGATTGCCGCACACAAAAACATTTTCATCACGTATAAAGCCTATATCACCTTCACACTTACCGATAATGCCATCGTATTCAATAACACAGTCTCTTTTATAAACCGTTGTGGTGCTAATCCGTAAAGTGGAATCTTCTAAAGAGTGCACAAATAAAACTTCCTGATCCTTATCTTCATCGTTAGCGACCATGGTTAACAAGGAACCCGGCATCAACTCTCCAACACTGTTCGAACCTTCTACATTCACTTCTCCCACAATTGGAAACGAAATACTACCTTTATTATTCTTGACTATTACGCTATTCCCATCATAAAAGATACGATAGTCGTTGTTTTTTGTTGTACAAGAAGAAATGGTGATTAGAATACAAGGCAATAAAGGCAATACCAAAAACAATATTGGCAGTTTTTTGCTCAAGTAAAGACGCTCTCGTTTTGACAAAGTAATCATACCTATTTATTAATTAATCATTTTCAACCACGTTATAAGTCTTTTTATTATCAGTGATTCTCATCTAAAATACCTCCATTTATTGTCTTTATTTAAGGTATCTATGGATTGCATTTCTTCAGCAGATAATTCAAAATCAAATATATCAATGTTTTCAAGAAGATGTTTCTCACTTCTCGCCTTAGGCACAACCGAAATGCCTTGCTCAATCACCCATCTCAAAATAACTTGGGATGGTGTTTTTCCATATTTTTTTGCTATAACAGTAATAATCTCATTTTCCAACAATTCTGTAGCAGCAACAGGATTCTTTTTAGTTGTTCCAAAAGTGGCAAAAGCCTCCAACCGAACACCTTTCCCATCACAATACGATATAATCTCTTTGTTTGTATTAAACGGGCTTATTTCGATTTGATTTATCATAGGGAGTTCTTTCAACTCGGTTTCATACAATTCAAAATCGCTTTTATTGAAATGACATACGCCGAAGCTTTTCACATAGCCTTCATTGTATAGTATTTTCACCTCTTTACCCCAATATTCATAATACTTCGGGATTGCAGCATGCAACAAATACATATCCACATAATCTGTATGAAGTCGCTCCAATTGTTGGAAAAGGGCACTTCGCAGGCTCTGCTTTCTAATCGGCAACTTTCTTTTATGACCCAAAAAACTAATACTTTTATACAAAGACTCGACATCCATTTTTGTTGTAATGAATAGTTCATTACGAGGTATTCCTATCTCAGATATGGCTTTCCCAATTGCTTCCTCATTTTTGTAATAACGAGCGGTGTCAATCTTTCGATACCCACATTCGAATGCCTTTTCAAGCACTGAGTGCATTTCTTCATTTGGAATCTTATAAGTTCCAAGACCAACTAAAGGGACTTGCAGTCCATTGCCTAAAGTTCCGTAAAGCATAATATTTATTGGTATTACATTCTGCGTTTAAGATCATAAAACTCTTTAGCGATACCTTTCCCTGTTACTGCTGGAGATAAAATACCCGGCTGTGTATTGGCTTCTACAACTATCCAGCCATTATCCGTATGTGCAAGATCCCAGCCAATATAACGCAAACCACCAACCTTTGTTGCCAAATGTTTCACTAATTCACAAGCTTTGTCCCATTCAGGTACTTTGAATCCTGTAAGTGGAACACCACTATCTGGGTGAACTGCATATTTGTGTCTTTTCACATCACCAGCAGCAATGGCATACCCGTTGTCATCAATCACAGAAAAACATCCTCCAAAATGAGCATTATCAACCATATTACCACTTCTTCCATAACGCAATATACATTGCCATACCACGATTGAATCTTTGCATCTGACTGTATTGAGTCTCAATGTATTGACTGATGTTGGATGAAATTTTGCCAAAGCATCACTTTGTTTTATGATTTCCTCCGCAATAAATGGATAGTCTGGAATCTTGCTCTCTCCTAAAATAAAGATTTCAACTCCAACACCACTATCTTTTCTTAATGGTTTTATAATAACCTTCTTTTTTCTTGCACAAAAATCTTCAAACTCTTTTCCAATTGCAGATGGATCACTGACCAACATACACTCACGTCCATAGTATTCTTTAAATCTCTCATAACACTCGTATTTGTTTCCAACAATATGAACATCTTCCTTGGGGTTATACTTTTCATCAAAACGAGAGAGTTCGTTTTTAGGCAACATGCCTTTCTTTGCCGACTTTGTAATCTCGTCAAAACTCTGCTCCCAGTATTGGGCAGGAGATATTCCTCTCACCAAATACCAATGTTTTATATCTTTTTCTATTCGTTTTTTTTGTTTTTCTGTTATATTCTGGAAACGGTCATCGCAGAATTCCTTTATTTCACTTTTCTTTCTTTTAAAGTAGTACAAATACACTCGGTAAAAGAAAGTATTGCATATAATACTCTTAAACATAATAGTATTTTTTTTGAATATTTTTTTTATGTTCTTTTAATTATGATGTATTCTGCTACAATTGCTAACGCTCTTGAATAGTAGAATAGTCTTTTTGTGTAGGTTGTTTCTTTTGTATTAAAGCCGAAGCAAAACCACCGTCTACAAAAGAGTTTGCCACTACCATAAAAATGGAAAGCATCCCATACACCCATAGTCCTCTGGCGTGAGCAATCGAGCAAGAATGATACCCGATATAAACTGCAAGCCCATTCCACCAAACTTCTGGATGGAAGACCACACCATTCCAGAAGCGGCTTTTTGCTTAAGATCACCAGCCATCTTTTACTCTGAAATAGCCCGTTTTACATCCTCTACCGTAACTTCGTCTTTTCCAAGAAGATACTGGATAGTTCTTGCCTCAGACTTCAAATCCTTATTTAATAATGCGGAGGCAAGTGAAGCAATGCCTTCCTGGATTGAAGTATCCACTCCTACAAGTTTAGCAACTGAAATATACAAGCCCAAACCCATGGGCACATCCTCAAGCAAGTAACGATGGTTGATGAACGACGGGCCTTTGTTGCTTGAATCTGCAAACGAGCGGAACACCGCCATAGCATCGATGCTCAAATCTTCCTCATTGCGCCATTTTGCAGCTTCGAAATAGTCCAAGGGTTCACAATCGAAAGCTTGTAGCACCTTATTCTTCTGTACATCAAAAGCCTTGATGACATTTACCACAGATGGAGTAAATGCCTCTCGGTACATCCAAAACTCTCCATTGCTATATTCAATGCGAGAGGCAGAGAAAAGAATGCCTATGGGATGCACTATCATGTTGGGATTGTGGAAAGCAGATTCAAGGATGTGCTTACGGGTGTATTTGGTGTTGTCAAAGCATTTTGAAAGCACGTCAAGGACTTCTTGGGTCTTGGCAACCGGAAGTACTGAAATGGCATTTCTCGGATTGTAGAAAGAAATCCTTACATACTCGCTGTTGACAATACGACCGTTGTAAGCGGTGGTTTCCCATTCACTATAGGTCACGTCTTTGTGAATGTACTTCTTGAAAATCAAACTGCCCATATAGCCAGGCACAAGAATAATGGTTTGACCGTCTCTGACGTGAGGAGCTATCAGTTCTGCAACAAACTCATGCTGCAAGGTTGTGGTTGTCACCATGATAAAATCAGCAAATCGCACGGCTTCCTTTACGTCTCGAGTAATCAAGGCGGGTTTTACAAAAAACGAATGCCCATTACCTTGAATGGTATCATCTTTCACCTTAAAACCATTTTCTTCTTTGATAATGTCGAAAAAACGACCATTAGTATTTGAAGTCTTCAATAAAGCAACTTCGTAGCCTTTTTCGTATAATTTGGCTGCATGGATAAGGCCTGAATTACCACAGCCAATGATGGTGAATCTCATGAGTATTTTTTTATTATCAACAATGTATTTTATTAAGAAAGGACAAACAAGAAAGAACGTGTGATTTTGTACTCACACTAATTGAAGAATAATTAGAATAATGATGGTATAGCCATTATATGAATTTCAAACGTTTCGCAAGTTTTTTCACTTCCCATCTGATTCTAGCTTTATTAGAAACATCAAAATACTCTTGCAACACTTTCTCATAACCGTGATTCTGATAGGTGTTCCAAAATTCTTCATAACGTTTTGGTTTCTTTGTGGCACCATTAGGCAAGCGGAACTTCACTTGATCCAAGGTGTATTCTTTCATACACACATCATTAGCAACTTCTGCAAGCAAAGCTTCTCCTTTGGGTGAATTGGCGGTAACAAACGACACTCCTTCTTTGTCTTTCTTTCCCGTTAAATATTCAATTTGCCAGAAATCGCCAATAGTAATATCTGAAGGACGATGATTGTTCCGATATGGACAATTGAAACAAGAGGGGCGAAGCGATAAATTGACAGCAAAAAATGTCAGAAAAGCTTGCGCCAACCATGAAGAGTCTTCTTGGACTCTTCTTTGTTTTTTTGCATAACTGTTCTGATTTTGGAACAGTTCTGCAAATGTTATGACATTTGCAGAACTGTTCCAACCATACTTCTTGGTGCGAAAAGTATAATCGACAGGCTGTCCTTTTTGCCTCTTCCCAATATAGGCAATATGTTCCTTGAACATTTTGTTACTCGGAACACCATGGCATAAGAAATCAACCACGAATAAGTTGTCGTAATCCTTCTTGAGATATGACTTCAGACCCGCACACTGGCAAGGGGTGCCAACAAAGAGAACGGGGCGGTCAGCTAAAAACTTCTTGACATCCCTAAAAGACAGACGCGAATTGCATTGCACATATTTGGATCCTCGCATTCTGTCTCTTTCTTCTACGGTCAGGGCAATTGTATGAATCACATTGAAATCATCATCGTATGTCGCCCCAAATACTACGCCTTCTTTGTCCAGTATTATGTCAGATAATGCCGTAAAAGCGCCACCACTTGAACTGCGTTCAATTACTTGTTTGTCATGGTGAACCAAAGAAAATGCCTGCTGCATATCGTGTCCGACATGCTCTGAACGTTTGAAATCGCATACTTCCTCGCACAACCCGCAATTCACACATTTGTCCTTATCAATATGAGGCAAAATGAAGCCTTCTGGACTTTCTATAATTGAAATAGCGTCTTTGGGACACACATTCATGCAAGCCATGCATCCCGAACAGGTGTTCAATTCAAATTCCATAAGAAAAATTTACGAAGTGATTTTATATCCGTTATTCTCATATTTTTTCCAATCTCCCAATATCAGTCCCATCACGAACATAGAACTAAGCAAGTAGGTTGGCTCTACAATGAAAAATGACACCATGGCCATAACGAGAGCCACAATGATGGAACAGGTTAAATATTTTGCTCTTGGGTATTTTTTTCTATATTGTCTAATATTCAAAAAAATCAAACGCACATAGAAGATGATATAGAGTATAACAGCAATGAGACCATAATTGTAGAAGACTTCAATGAAATCGTTATGTGCTCGGCCCCCGATCAAACCGTAAATAGCACCAAAACCATGTCCGAACAGAATTTCCCAAATGTTGGACATTCCGATTGCAGACAAGGTTTTGTTCCAACGCCACACCCTACCCGAACCACCATCCTCCACAGTGTTCATCATCCTATCAATGGAATGTAGTCCATAGTTGGCGTCTATAAAATCGATAAGGTAAGTTGAGACAGCCACTATTCCAAAGAACAAGGCTATCATAATAATTTGGCTTCGTTTTCGGCGTCCTTCACCAACAAAAAAATATATAAACGAAACTAAAGCCACAACAACCAAACCACCCCTTTTTCCGCTGACAATAACACCTGTAAGGATGGCAAGTATGGGAATAATGGATCTCTGCGGCTTTGTTTGCAACAACACTAAAGGCAAAAGGCACATAGGATAATAAATATCGGCAAAAGCAATATAATCTTCGGAGTCGCTCGCAACACGGTATGTGGTCATTGAAAAATAAAAAAGGAGAATAAGCACATAATATGTAACCTTTATCAGAAAGGAAAAATCATATATATCATTCCATTGACCCAAACAATAAAAAATCATCAGCACCAAGGGGGCACAAGGACACATGAAATAATAGAACCACGACGACAATGAAGTGATGGGGTGATTGACCATGTTCAGCATGGAAATGAACATAATCCATACTGCAAAAAACAAAAAAACGTTAATAGCCTGTGTTTTCGAGCCATACTTTGTAAAGAAAAAGACTATTCCTTCAAAAACAAAAAAAATCTGAATAATGTTCCATACACCTCCACTTGATGATGCAACACCATATACACCTCTTCAAAACAGCAAATATCTTCATAACTCACTTTCGAATTATTAGTTGTTTGAATACTTCCCGATAGGTGGAATAACCATCAAGTTTCAGTAATTTAGAAACAATCCAATACAACCCGACATATACAACTATCTGAACAGCCATAACCCAATAATGGTGCCAGGGTAAGTAACGGCCGATAAAAAAGACAGCAACACCAACAAAAATCGCCAACAATAGACTTCCAAACACATCTTTCAACTGTTGCCATAACCCATAACCCAATAGTCGGCTGTTTGCTAATGAATAAAGAAAATAACTAAAATAGGCTGACACCACAACAGCTATCAATAACCCTTTAACACTGTATCTTACACCAGCAAACATCAATAACAATCCAACTATTCTTTGTATGAGATTAAGTGTAAAATAAAGTTTACCCTTTCCTAAAGCCCCAACAACACTTCCGTTTAGTGAATTCATCGTATAAAGCAAACCGGATAAACATAACAATTGAAAATAAGGTACTGAAGAATTCCATTTAGCACCATATAATAACTCTATTAATGGACTTGCAATTACAAGTAACAAAATACATAAAGGAAAATTTAAATATGTTATTGCTTTTATATTCTTTCTAAGTCCATACAATAACATATTTTTGTCATCCTGAAATTTAGAAAAAACCGGAAAAGAAACATTAGTAACAATATATGACAAAGTACTAGTTGGAACATCTTCCAATTTTTTAGCCTGTGTATAATAACCCAACTCATTGGCAGAATACCACTTTCCAATTAGAAGTCCTTGTATATTGACATAAATCTTTTCCACCAATGAAGTGAGCATCATCATCCCCCCAAAACTAAACAACTCTTTAAATGATTTTTTATCAAAAACAATTGACGGCCGCCAAGAACTTAATCTCCATACTAAAATAGCATTCATCAACTGATTCACTAATGCAGACATGACCAAACTCCATACCCCAAATCCCATAAACGCCATCACAATTCCCACCACCAAACCACAGAAAGAAGCGGTTAGGTTACGTATGGATAGAAGCTTAAACTTGAGTTCTTTTCTCAGAATAGAATTTTGAACCACCGACAGACCGACCAAAATCAATACCAATCCATATACACGCAACACGGCGCACAAACTCGGCATATCATAAAACCTGGCAATTGCTGGTGAAGAAATGAAAATAATCACATAGAAAAACACTGAAAGGACCATATTCCACATGAAAACCGTAGAGTAATCGGTATGTGTAGTGTTTTTCTTTTGGATAATGGCATCGCCAAAACCACCCATCATAAAAGCACCAGATATGGCAATAAAAATATGCAACATCCCGATGACTCCAAAATCCTCAGGAAGTAATAGTCGGGCCAGTATAAGATTACTTATAAAGGCCATGACCATAGAACCGAATTTCTCGGCCGCAGTCCATATCATGCCAAAGACGGCCTTTTCCTTTATATTTTTTTCATCCATAAAGAAAAAATGTCGTTGGTTTTATCCCATCATTTCATGCAAAAAAACTACAGAACGGTTCCTTTCTCTCTCTATCACTTCATTAATCTTATCCCAATCTATAGGCTTTTTTGCCAAAGTTTTCACATCTTTTACCACATACTCGTCAAGTCCCATAAGATGCATCAAATCATTTATTCTATTGGAACTGATACTTTTAGGAATAGTATAGGTTTTTTTATTGAACAATATTCCAAATGCGGTTCCGTGGAAAGAAGTAGTTACCACACAAGCCGCTTTATTATACAAACCTAGAAACTCTTCGGGGCTAACATCAAAAAATGAATAATCCGCATGAATCCATTTAAAAGGGACGTTGCAAATGGCAACCACAGGATAGCCTGTTTCTTTTTTGAGTTTGTTTACTACTTTTTGCATTAACTTATTGCTAATGACTTGATAGCACAGAATATACGGTCCGTTTATTCTAGGTTCTTTTGAAATGGATTTCCACTCGTTTTTATCGAACAGAAATACTGGGTCAAGCAAGCACCTTGTGTGGCAATCAGTAAAAGACTCTATGAAATCACATGCAGACTTTTCTCTCAATGAGATTCCTTTGAATTTCTTTAATTGTTGCTTTGCATATTCTTTTTGTTCATCGGAATACTTCATATTCTCAATGCTGGCTGCAAAACTGAATCGAATTGCACTTGGATTACCGAAATCAAGGAATCTAGATGGAATCATCGATGGAACAGTGGTCATATTCCACACCTGATCACTACCTGTAATCATGCAATCAACTTTTGGTGGATTGTTCTTCAAATCTTCCATAGATGTGTAGGGACGCGTAAAAGCCACATGATTCTTCTTGAAATCTGCAAAAGATTTGTATAACGCATTGACCTCATTCTTTCGGATTTTCTTACAATAGTTCATGTACATATTCCGAAGAATCACCTTGGGATTATGTGTTTTTTTTCTTTTTTTGGAAGACGACAATTTGGTTTCCAAAACTAAATTATCATGTCCCATTGCCTTGATTTTGCTGTGAAGGGCAAACATTTGAAACAATGCACCATAGTTTGTAGTATGGTGAAAAGTAACAGTTAATGATTTCATTATAATTGAACCTATTTAAATCAATAAATCGCTTTTATCCAAGGGGTGATACGGCCCATCTTTACAACCAAACACCACCGTATCAGATTCCAATGGTTCCATCGTATGCCACACTCCCGCTGGCACATTAAAGCCAAATCTGTCGGAACCCGTTTTTAAAATATGTGCTTCTTCTATCTTTCCATCATCGGCATAGATGGTGTATTTAACGCTACCTTGTATTACAATAGTTGTTTCAGACGTATGGCGATGACGGTGTATCTCCATCTTCGTGCCTGGTTGCAAAGCATTGAAAAGCCGCTGCGATGGAGCATCAAGGCTATCGTGCAAATTGTAGTTCTTGCGAAGCCGAGGGCTGGTGCTGGCTTCGCAAGAGAGTTGATCTAAAAGTGTGGTGGTTAAGAGCATCGGAGTATTTATATATGTTCCTCCACCCCCCTGAAATGCACATTCAGCTCATGCAGATGCTCCAAAAGTGTTCCAAGCGGAGTACCTTCCGTCATCTTGGCAAAAGCATTCACATCCTTGGGGAAGCACTTGCCGCCATAGCCATACTTGCCATCTGGACCAGGGACATAAGTATGCGTGTCGTTGATATAACCCGAAAGGAGTATGCCCGTATGCACTTTGCGCCAGTCGGCTCCCATCTGCTCACAATACTCACGGCAAGCATTGAAGTAGGTGACTTTATAGGCACCGAACACATTATGCATGTATTTAGTCAGTTCGGCTTCCAACGGGGTCATTACGGTGTACTTCTTACCGACAAAGATTTTGGTAAGCAATTCGTGCGCACCGGTGAACACCATTGTCTGCTTCTTGAAATCCTCGATATGAGTGCGCTCGGTAAGGAACTCTGGCATATAGCATACTTGATGACCCGTTTCGCGTGAGAGCATTTCACTGGTGCCCGGAAGAATGGTGGTACGAACAAACAC